>JBOFKE010000189.1:0-12876 GCA_051657185.1 Bacteroidales bacterium
TTTCACTTAACGCAGCTAAACGCGGAAGAAGCATATATTCTACCTGACGGAAATTTTTCATATATTCTGTCCAAAGGTTTGCCTGAACACCTAAAATATGCTTGCGAATATCTGCCGAAACAGTATCAGCAACCGGAACGTAACTATAAACATGCTCCAAAGTAGTACAACCACCAATTGCTAACGGCTCATTTTCCTGATCATCTGTTTGATAATGGTCAAAATAACAATGAGACCCCGGAGTTAAAACAGCATCATTACCCATTGCTGCAGCTTCAAATGCATAGTTTGCACCTCTCCACGCCATCAAAGTTGCCGTTTCAGACAAACCACCTTCCATAATTTCATCCCATCCGATCAATTTACGACCTTTTGAGTTTAGGTGTTTTTCTGCATATTTAATCACATGAGCTTGCAATCTTTCTTCTGCAGTATGATGATCCAATGAATCTTTTGGATTACGGATATTCAACTCGTCAATCTTAGCCTGACATTTAGGACAAGCCTGCCATCTCACTTTCGGACACTCATCACCACCAACATGAATATAAGTAGATGGGAAAAGCTCAATAACTTCGTCTAATACATCTGAAATAAATGTATATGTATTAGTATTACCTGCACAAAGCACGTCATCAAAGACACCAAAAGTCTCCTCTACTTTATAATCTTTTCCTTTACATCCAAGTTCTGGATATGATGCCAAAGCAGCTATCATATGTCCCGGAAGATCCACTTCAGGAATAACCGTAATATTTCTGTCCGAAGCATATTTCACAATATCCCTCACCTCATCTTGCGTATAGAATCCGCCATGAGGAACATTATCAAATTCGCCGGAGTTACGCCCAATAACCGTACGAGGTCGGTGTGATCCGATTTCAGTTAATTTCGGATATTTTTTGATCTCCAGTCTCCATCCCTGATCTTCAGTCAAATGCCAATGAAAAGTATTCATTTTATGCATTGCTAAGATATCAATAAAACGTTTTACAGAGTCAGCTGTAACGAAATGTCTTCCCACGTCTAAATGCGTACCACGATAAGCAAATTTAGGAAAGTCATTGATTTGAACTTTTTCCAAAACGATTGATTTATTCGCTTTAAAATCTTCAACTAACGGAAATAGTTGTTTCAATGTTTGAAGCGCATAAAAAGCACCTGCATTTGTAGGAGCTTCAATCGAAATCTTGTTATCATTAATCTCCATTTGATATGCTTCTTTATTTGGCATATCTTTTTTCACCAATACAACAGACACTTTTCCTTTATCTGCCGGTGTAAGCCCATACACACTACTTAATAAAGTATTCAGCTCAGTTGCTGTATTCGCAAAGATTGAATCATTACAAATGATAGTGTAACTATCTCCTGCCTTAATTTCAGTTGTACCGCCTAATGCATATACCTCTTGTGGCAAAGGTATTACATTCAGTTTTGTCTTCTCTTTCACCCCACTACATGCTACCAACATAGATAGCCCCAACACATAGCAATAATTTGAAATTTTCATTTAGTTACAATCCTAAGGGTTAATAATAAATTGAGTTCAGTTTATTTTGCTACAAATATAGCAAATAGATCAGCATTTATAAAATTTTACAACTACTTATTCCATCGTTAGCCCAGCATAAGCCCATTATACACTCCTCTAAATAAATATTTTTAATAAAAAGATATTCATGTAATCCGCCAAAGATTATACTAGAAATTGTTTCAGTACAAAAATATACTACTATAGGCATCTTTATATTTATCGACATTCAAGATCTGTCAACCAACTCCAGTTTAAATCAATCGATATAATTGAATTCAAACCAGATACGTATTAAAAAAAAATTTCATTAGTATCTAAATATATTTTGATACGTATGTAAAATATTTTACATTAGTATCAAAATCCGGTTAGCCAGGAACAACGCTAAAACGAAGGCATTTGGCTGGAAAAACAAAGGCATTTCATTCGAAAAACGAACGTATTTCGTCATCTCCAAATGCCTTTGTTTTTAGACGCAAATACGTCCGTATTACCTGAAAAAGATACGGTGTATCTTTCTAAAGTAACGGTATATCTTTAAAAAGAAACGGCGTATCTTTTTAAAGATATGCGGATAACTTCTACCTGGAGTTTTGATTTTGAATCGACACTATCGACACTAAAGAGATAAGAAACTATGTATCAATACATAAAGGATGTCGATTCACCTGTTTGAATCGACACCCAATCAGCACCAATCAGCACCCAATCGACACCAAAAAAGATCATCCTATACATCTATCTATCATCTATTTACAATCACGAGTGTTGATAGTGTCGATAGTGCTGATTGAAAATCAAACTCTGGGAGGGAAACATAAAACCTTTAAACAAACATTCACTATGATCATCTCAAAGATTAAATAGCCTCACGTACTTTTTGTGATGCATAACGACTATACCAGATATAAAGAAGAACTCCTTTAATAACAGTGGTCAATGATATACTCCACCAAATACCCGTTATACCCATACCAAACGTATATACAAAAAGATAAGCCAAAGGAATTCTGGCTATATTAAAGCTGATATTTACTATAGCCGGCGGTATGGTTCTACCCAATCCGTTAAATGCTCCGGTTGATACGATTTCTAAAATCATAAACAATTGAGATATTGCGATCACCCTCAAATAACCTCCGCCGACCAAAGCCGTTTGGGTATCAGCCACAAACAAGCTGAATAATTCATTCCCAAACAAAAAGAATCCGATTGAAACCAACAAACCGATCATTCCTGCTACGCGGGTTGTATAAGCGAATGCCTTTTTAATCCGGTCATAACGATGCGCACCGAAGTTCTGACCAACAAAAGCGCATAAGGCTGTAGAAAAACCTCCGGCAGACATCCAATTAATAGCTTCAAACTGAGCTCCTACGCCATAAGCAGCAATTCCTTCCTTACCGAATGTAGCAGCTAATTGAGCCATAAACATAGATATAAAACAGAAAAATAAATTCTGAGCGCCGACAGGCAAGCCTACACGTAACAAATTAAAACCCATAACATCTTTGAACGGATTGACCAATGTCAATTTCCCAATCGGAGAACGCTTACTACTAAAGAATCGATAAGCAAAAACCAAGAACACAACCAACTGTGCCAAAGATGTTGCTATCGCAGCACCTTTCAAACCTAACGAAGGTATAGGCCCTAAACCATAAATCAACAACGGATCCAAAATAATATTAACGATTAATCCGAATGCATTGATTTTAAAAGGTGGCTTACTATTGCCTGATGCATTATAAACACCTGAAAAAAGCTGATTAACAAACGTCAGTAAAAACCCGGGACTGATCCAGCGCAAATAAACAACCGCTTCCTCGCTCACTTTTTCATCCAAACCAAAGAATGCTATTGACTGTGGTGCAAAAAACAAAAGCAACAAAGCAAAAGCCAATCCTATATAAACTGACCATGAAAAGCCGAATAGTGCTTGTTTACAAGCTTTGGATTTATCTCCTTCTCCCAAAGACTGAGAGACAGTTACCTCTGCGCCCACTTTTGTAATCAAGGAAAGAGAACTACTCATCCATGCAAAAAAAGCCGCTGCCCCAATAGCAGCAATAGCTTCGGCGCTAAAGTGCCCAATCCAGAACATATCAATCAGATTATAAGTCATCTGTATAAATGATGCTGAAATAATAGGCACAGAAAGAGTTATTAAATTGTTAGCAATTCCACCTGTTGTTAAATCTTTATATTTCATATAATTTCCACTCTGTATTAAGAAATGATTCTGCGTTTCCTATTTCATTTAAACTATTTACACCCCAAATGTCGCGAAGCTGATCAAACGGACAACTTCATATCTCCGTTCCTAACCCATCCCTGCCGGCGAATTACACTATCAATGGCAAATGCCAAAATACCTGGCAAAATAATTTGCAACCCAAGGATCAATATGATAAGATAGGTGTCAGACATCGACCCTTTCATTTGTATAAATGTAGTTATCTGACCAACTAAACCACTTGTTCCCATACCTGCCCCAATAGCTGTATTAGTCATTTTAAAAACAATTGTAGAGAGTGGCCCCAATAAAGCGGATGTCAATATTGGTGCAATCCAGATCTGAGGTCGACAAATAATATTAGGAATCTGAAGCATAGAGGTCCCCAGTCCTTGTGACAAAAGACCCTGAAAACCATTGTCCCGAAAACTAATTACCGCAAAACCAACCATCTGAGAACAACAACCTACCGTAGCAGCCCCTGCCGCCAATCCATCAAGATTAAGCATTATACACAATGCAGCCGAGCTGATTGGCATTGTCAATGCCATCCCTACCACAACTGACACAATGATCCCCATAAAGAAGGGATTCAATTCAGTCGCATGGTTAATAACTGATCCGAGATAAAGCATAAAATCATGAATATAGGGCCCTACCCATTTTCCGATAAACATCCCGATAATAATTGTTAATGCCGGTGTAATCAATATATCGAATGGTGTACGACCAGAGACTAAAGAACCAATCTCTGCGCCTGCCAGTGCCGAGAGATAGGCTCCGACAGGACCACCTGCCATATAACCGAAAGCTCCTGTCGCACAAGAGGCAAATAACACTAAAGGAGGTGATTGAAGACTATAAGAAATAGCCACTCCGATTGCAGCACCAATAACAGGTGATTTTGCTGAAAGGACCGTATTAGCGATTGACAAAAAATCACAATAAGGCAGCTTAGACAATTGTTGTAAAATCAATCCGATAATTAATGATGTAAACAGTCCCAGAGCCATTGCTCCCGGTGCATCCACAAAATAACGCTTCAATAATTTATCCATATTCCCTTCCCTTTATTCTGTATTTTCCGAATGCAGACAAAACGCATTTATACACTACTGCGATTGTGTATAAATGCGTTTATCTGATATTTTCGTTTATTTATTAAACTGTGTATCCGAAACTTTTCGTTTCAACTGTATAGATTTAGCCTCCTCATGCAATACCTCTTTGATGCGATTACGAACAGACAAACCTGCGCTGTCAACCGGGCTATTTCTAACCGAGTTTTTCAGATCTTTATATTTAGCCTTAGTTATCTTAAATTTAAAATCATCCATAGATCCTTTTATATCTACTCCTACATTAAACGGGATCGGAGATTTCAATAATGACACATGATAGTCAAATGTCATATCAATATTATGCTTTCCTCCCACAGCAGCCAGATACCTATCCATACCTATCAGGAACGGATAGATTTCAATTTGTCCGTTTCTGACAACAAGGTCTACTGACACACTATCAATCACATTCCGCTCTCTGTTTTTAAATCTCAACATTTTTGATATCTGAGAGAATGTCTCGCCATCCATCAGCACCAAACTATCTCCTTTTAGCTTAGCTGCACTCTGTATAGACTGAATATCAATGGACATTGTTGAATCAAGCCTCGCTTCAGCAGCTATATTAAAATTCACGCGTCCGTCAATCGAACGTAGCATCGGGACCAATGTGTCCAAAGCAGGAATAAACTCAACCAGCTTACCTACAATGATATCTTTCATTTTCAGATCAAAACCTGTATATGCGCTTGTTGTATCTTTCGTACTATAAACTAACGTAGTATTCATATCAGCAGACATGGTGTGCAAATTAAGATTCATCAGTTCAATACTCCGGTTACGAATGATCATTTCACCCTTAATATTCTCGATCTCTAATTTTCCAAAAAGAACTTTTCGTATATCAATATCTAAAACAAAATCAACTCCATCAGGTACAATAAAGAGCTTCATTGGTTCCTCAACAGCCGTTTCTTTTTTTGCTTCGGACACCTCAACATTATTTTCAGGAACCATTTCAAGAGCCTTAGTTATTTCATTGCAATTGATATAATCAGATGTAACAGACATTTTCCCGAAAAGAGTAGCCTTATCAAAGAATACATTTTTCAGATTAGATATTTGTCCTGTTACTGTCAAATCTGATGATCCCACATGCACTCTTGCGCCATTAAGTGTCACAGCATCATTCCCTAACGATAATCTGGAGGCCGGCATCGAAATAATCAATGGAAAATCAGGTGTAAATAGTTTCAAATTCTTAAATCCAAGTACGCCTGTACTAATCCAGTGCCGTGAACCTTGTTCAGCTTTTTCGCTTTTTACATCAAAAGCTGCCAACTCCAAACCGACACGCTGTTCACCCACTGCTGCATACAATGAGTCGAACTTCATCATTGAAGATATTAATGGCAATTTCTTATCTCGCTTGGATGGTGCTATAGCTATCGTCGATTTAGCTGCACCGGTCCGAATTTGAATAGAGTCATTTAGAGTAGCTTTCAGTGACGAATAGCCAATAGTAGCACTCATCGAAGCTATCATGGTTGTATCTTTCAACGGAGATGTTTTGATCTGTAGGGCAACATCTTCAGCCCTTGCCTTTAATTTGTTTTTCAGTTTCAGTTCCAGTCCATCGAATCCGATTATTGCATTCAACAACGTTTTTCCCTGCTGAAGCGTTGTGTCCGCATTATTTGCCCCAAAAGCAAATCCCGCAGTGCGTACCTGCAAATCAAAGGTATCTTTCGGACTAATGATTGCTATATCTGAAACTTTCAATGATCCCGCTAATCCGATTTTACCCCAATTCTCATTTTTGATATCCGATAGCCGGAATGTAGATTTCAATTTAGAATCAACAACTCCTCGCAACTCCACACCCTCTTCCAGTGGAAATGTTTTGGCTAAATCCGTAAAATTGATATTTGCATTCACATCTCCATCAACCGAAGGATCCTGAAGTATGGAGTTAATCTTAAATGCACTATTCAATTTTGAGGATGCACCTGCGAAATAAAATTTATTCAATAAGAGATAGGACCCAGACTTATTTTCGAAATCGAGATAAGCTTTCAGATCAATATCCAATTTATCAATACCGTAAGGCATCCCTTTATACTGGGCAGAAGCATCTTTAATCAGAACCGACACATCAAAAACAGGAAGTTTATTTTGTCCATAAATTCCCTTTAGTGTCCCATTTATTGCGACTGCACCTTTAGCAGTAACATCAACACTCTCTTTTACTATAGATTTTGGTATAAGATCAAGAACAGTCTTTAATGTTGGAACATTAAGCCCGAAATCCATATCCACATCAAGTTCTGAAGATACAGAATCTTTCAAAACCGTACCATTTGCGGCTAATTGAATCCCGTTAATCTCCAATTGTGTACCATCAAGTTTATAAAGACCTTTACTTCGATCTATAAAAAGATGCGTATCCAAACCAAAACCCATCTTATTTACTAACAATTTACCCTGCTGCCAAACCAGGATATTACGCGTATCCAAATGAAGCAAAAGCGTGTTTTGTATATCAGAGAATGATCCGGAAAGCTTGAAATTGAAATTACGCAAATCTGCAAAAAGCTCAGTAGAACGATCATCAAAAGTCAGGTTCGCGTTGCTTATCTGAATATTCTGTATATCTATTTTGCCATTAAAAGACATCGAATCCGTTTGCAACGAATCTGCTTGATCCGGAACGGTATCACTCACCAGTGCAATATCCCAGTTAGCTGCACCTTTTTTATTTTTAAATGCGTAAATGGTCGCATCTTCAATCAACACATTATTGATTTTAATCTCATTGGATTGCAGCAAGGCAAAGGGATTGATTGCAATGATACATGTATTGAACTGCAATAGCGAATCCTGCGGTGTATTTGCAATAGAATCATGTAATGCATTCGATATTATTTCTCCTTTTTTCAATCTCAGCCCTACCTGAGGAAAGGTTTTAAAAAGGGTTATATCCACAGCTTCACAAGAAACCTTCGCATTCAAATAGTGATTTGCCTGTTCCAAAACAAGCGGAGTTAGCTTGGCTGGAGTTAAAATAAAATTTACTGTGATAATGAGTGCCACTATTACAAGTCCGATCAATGATCCTAATATAGCTAATGTAATTCTAGCTGCTTTCGGGAATTTTAATGACTTCATAGATTGCTTGGAATTAGAATAAAATTTTAGTTTAGTATGTATAAGTCTTTGCAAAGATAAGAAGATGTTCGGAATAAAAGAATCCAACCAGAATTCGCTTTTAAACGATCTGAGTAGTATTATGATTTACAACATATTTTTTCTGATATAAATTAGTTGACAAAACTCCATACTCTATAAAAAAATAGATATTTTTGTAAATCAAATCGAACAATGTAGCGAACTCAAACATTTAGAACTTATGAGAAGAATATTTCAAATCGGCGCCTTGTTGATCGCACTCTGTGCTTTCACATTAAATATCAAAGCACAAAGTAAAGATAACGAAAGAGGATATGTCGTAAAGACCGGAGAGCAAGCACCAAACTTCACAATGGAGTTATTGAACGGAGAGACTATTGAGTTAGCTTCGCTGAAAGGAAAAGTCGTAATGTTGCAGTTTACTGCAAGTTGGTGTGGTGTATGCCGCAAAGAAATGCCTTTTATTGAAAAAGATATCTGGTTAAAACATAAAAACAACCCCGATTTTGCTCTTTTTGCCATTGACCGTGGAGAAACAAAAGAAAAAGTTGAGCAACTAGTGAAATCAACCGGAATAACTTATCCGATCGGATTCGATCCGACATCAGAAATCTTTTTTAAATATGCTGAAAAGAATGCAGGCATTACACGAAATATCATTATCAATAAAGAAGGTAAAATAATCATGCTCACCCGTTTATTTGAGCCTGCCGAATTTGAAGAGATGTGTAAAACGATTGATAATCTTCTCAAATAATAAATTGCTGAATTTATTCGTATATCTATTTGCAAAAGAATATCAGAATCCTTACTTTTGGGCTATTAATCAGAATTTGAAAATTAAAATATATTCATTATGTCAGTTAACAAGGTTATACTAATAGGTAATGTAGGGAAAGATCCTGAAGTACGCTATCTTGACAATGGTGTTGCTGTAGCTTCCCTTACACTTGCAACTTCGGAAAGAGGTTATACAACTCAAACCGGGGTACAGGTTCCCGAAAGAACTGAGTGGCATAATATCGTACTTTGGAGAGGCTTAGCTGAAATTGCTGAAAAGTATGTACGTAAAGGCTCTCAAATATATATTGAGGGAAAAATACGCACACGTAATTACGAAGATCAGAATGGTGTAAAACGTTATGTTACTGAAATTTTTGCAGACACAATGCAATTACTCGGAAGAAAAGATAACGGAGCTAACAATGAAGGAGTTGCTTCTCCTCAGCCGGCTTATAATCAACCAGCTCAAAATTCGTATCAACAACCGGCACAAACTCAACCTGTGCAGCAAGTTGAACAAAACACAGCTGAAGACGATCTTCCGTTTTAAAATTTTAATGTCAGAATGGAAGTATCAGGTTTCCTTTATACTTCCATTCTTATGTCTAACTAAATATTCAAATACTTGGACTCAGATTCGTTTACGGAAATATTATCTTCCGTTCATTTTATTACACCTACACTTGGTTCAATTGTCTCATTGACAGTTGCAGTTTTCTTATTATTTGCTTCGGGGTTTATATCTGCATCCGAAGTTGCTTTTTTTTCACTTGAACCTAACGACCTGAAAGAATTGGATACAGATAAGAATCCGAAAGACACATCTGTACTTAACCTTTTAAGTAAACCTGATCGACTATTAGCAACAATCCTCATTGCAAATAACTTTGTCAATGTCGCTATTGTTATGTTGCTTAATGTATTTTTCCTTCAAGTCTTATATTTCGGAGAGGCTCAAATTGCTCAGTTTATTTTTCAGACTGTAATTCTGACCTTCCTTTTATTACTTTTTGGAGAGATTATGCCTAAAATATATGCAACAAACCATTCTTTGTCCTTCTCCAGAAGATCTGCAGGAGTGCTTATGTTTTTGCGAACAATATTCAAACCTGTCTCTTCAATAATGGTAAGATCGACACAATTCGTCAATAAATTAATCATCAAAAAAAATATCAATATTTCAATGGATGAACTTTCTCATGCACTTGAGTTAACCTCACATGAAATAAAAGATGAAAAGGATATACTTGAAGGAATTATTAATTTTGGTGATAAAATGGTTAGTGAAATCATGATTTCCCGATTAGATATGGCAGCAATAGAAATTAACAGTAAATTTCGCGAGGTTGTCGATCTGGTTATCAAATTAGGATATTCACGAATGCCTGTATATGCAGATACGCATGACCATATAAAAGGCGTATTATATATCAAAGATTTACTTCCTTATCTAGATCGCGGCGACACTTTTAAATGGCAAACTTTAATCCGTCCGGCCTACTTCGTCCCTGAAAGCAAAATGATAGACTCATTGCTGGAAGAATTCCAGAAAAGAAAAATCCACATGGCTATTGTAGTAGATGAGTATGGTGGTACTGCAGGATTAGTGACAATGGAAGATGTGTTGGAAGAAATTGTCGGTGACATCAGTGATGAGTATGATGATGAGGACAAACTATATATCAAAATCGATAAGAATAACTACATATTCGAAGGAAAAATCCTTTTGAATGACTTTTATAAGGTTGTGGATTTAGACGAAGAATATTTCGAAGATGTCATTGGCGAAGCCGATACACTTGCAGGGCTATTACTTGAAATTAAAGGAGATTTTCCGACACGTCGGGAAATTATCACCCATAAAGATTGTCATTTCCAAGTCATGGAAATGGATAAACATCGGATTTTACGTATCAAATTCACAATTACACCTGAATAATGCCTGTTATCCAACATATAAAGAATGATAGATACCAGATTGGTATATGGAAAATAACTGAAAGCGAGGAAGAATTTCTAACCTCGCTTTCAAAGTATCCAAACGTATGCTGCGAGGTTAATGCATTTAAATCACACACTCGTAAAATAGAATTTTTATCTGTCCGCTGTTTAATTTACGAATTACTTGGCCATCTTCCCGTAATAAAGTACACAGAGACAGGAAAACCATATTTTGCAGAGAATAATTTACATCTATCCATCACTCATACAAAAGGAAACTTTGCCGCTGTTATTTTGTCAGAAGATCCATTCATTGGTATTGACATCGAAATCCCTTCGGATCGAGTTCTCCGAATTGAAAATAAGTTTTTATCGGCAGATGAGATCTCTTTGATAAACCCATCTTCACGGATTGAAACTCTAATGATTATGTGGTCTGCCAAGGAAACTTTGTTTAAAGCTATTGATACCAACGAGATTGACTTCAAAAAGCATTTAAAAATAAAAGATTTTACTAATTTCCCCGCTACGGCTCTGCTTACTGAGTTTAGCAAAGAGAAAGCTTTTTGGACAGGACACATCCAATATATCAGCAACAATGAGTTTATCATGACATGGTTACATACAATTCAATGATCTGCAAAACAAAATAATTTAATTGAGGCAATCTATTTCATTTGATTACTTGTTTTAATATATACGATTGATCTAACAGATGTAACTTTTTACATTTTAATCAACAAAAAGCAAAACAGTGTTAAAACACAAAAGATATCTGAGTTTTCATTTTTAATATAGTTAAAATTTAAAACAAGGTATTTTATAATCCTATCTATTGAGTTAGATTTGCAATCCATAAATTTTATGAGGATTTTTTAATCTGCATAAATCCCTAAAACCAAAACTTTTAGACCAGAGAGAAAATATTGAGAATATAAATAACTAAAACCAAAAATTGAGATTATGAAATTTCGTTATTTCCCGATTTTCGCGTTGATCTTGCTAGCAACTTCATGCGGAAAGAAAAAAGAACAAAGTCTTGACTATACACCTACAGTTATGGCTTCTGTTGTTGAGTCTTTATCACAGATAAATAAAGACTATGCGGGTGTAGTGCAAAGTGATCGTTTCAGTAATTTAGCTTTCCGCGTACCTGGACAACTTATCAAACTAAATGTTGTTGGTGGTCAACGTGTTAAAAAAGGAGAGTTAATAGCTGAGCTTGACCCACGCGACTATATCTTGGAATTAGATGTAAACAAATATGCTTATGAAGCAGCAAAAGTTCAATTACAACGTTATGAGCGCTTGATGCAACAGGAGGCTATCTCTAAACAAGATTTAGAAAACGCTGGTATCAACTTTGAAAGAGCAAAAGCAAACTATGAAAATTCGCAGTATAAAATGCAGGATACGAAACTTTATGCTCCATTCTCAGGTTCAATCGAACGAAAATTAGTTGAAAACTTCCAGAAAGTTCAGGCTGGAGAGCCAATTGTTCGACTTGTAGATCCAAGTGATCTGTATGTTTGGTTTACTGTATCCGATAACAGTTGGAAACTTTTAGAAGACAAAAAATCATTCTTCGTTGAATTTGATGTTTTGCCTGGCAAAAAATACAAAGCAAAAGTAAAAGAGATTCTAGATATGTCTCCTGATGGCTCAGGTATTCCTATTACATTATGGATGGATGATCCTGCTTTTGATGAAGTGAAGACACAAATCAAACCAGGATTCTCTTGTCGTGTTTTATTCTCTGTCGAACTTAACCAATCAGAAGCTGTTTCGATTCCTTTATCAGCGATCTTCTCTGATCCGAACAATTCGAAAACGAGTGTTTTCGTTTTGGATACGAACCAGTCTAAAGTTTCAGAAAGAGAAGTTAAGAAAGGACAGTTAATCGGAACAGCTCGTGTAACTATTCTTGAAGGTCTTAAGCCTGGTGAGCTTGTTATATCAGCAGGTGTATATGATATTCAAAACGGTCAGACCGTGAAAGTTCTTAAATAATCGAGTAAGTTAGACGTTTTACTGATTAACTACTAATTAAATCACAGAAAATGAATTTAGCCCAATTTTCGATAAAGAATCAAAAGATCATATACTTCTTCCTTGCTATATTATTAATC
>JBOFKE010000190.1:0-3857 GCA_051657185.1 Bacteroidales bacterium
ATGCATCCGTATTATCTTCCCATCTGCGACATAAATAAACAACATCATATACCCGCCCTATCTGATAATAGCGTGAGAAATACAAACCAAGTGCATAATCTTCTCCGTAACTTGTATTGGGTACATTTACTTCCCGTAGTATCGGTGTATAAAAACCTCTCGGAGCACCTAGCCCGTTAATACGTAAAGCATTGTTTCGCCCATTATCGGGGGTCCATTCCTTATGATCAATCACTCCGGGAGGTATCGTATTCAGATCAAAGTCCGTCATACGATAAGTCCCGACCACCATTGCACAGTTCTGTTGGTAAAAAGCATCTACCATTGTCTGCAATGTTGATTCTCCCGAATAGACGTCGTCACTATCCAGCTGGATCGCAAACCGTCCGCACTTTTCATGATGAATACCCAGATTCCAGCATCCGCCTATCCCCAGATCTTCACGTTCGGGTATCAGATGAATCACACCGGGCTCATCTTTATATCGCGCTATAATTTCGGATGTTCCATCTGTTGAATGGTTATCAATAATAATCAGATTGTATTTAAAACGAGTAGTTTGTGCCAGCACAGAACGTATGGCATCTTCAATTGTCTTTACACGGTTACGGACAGGAATTATAACTGAAGCTTCATATTCAAAATCAATGGCATCAAATTTAACCGTTCTGAATTCGGGCTTCAGATAAGCACCAACAGCCTTCAGATGCCCGGTACAAGCCTGCTCCATTTCTATTTGCACTTCTCTGTTTTTCGGATCTACGTAATCAAATATCTTTTCGCCCGACTTTCTTAAATCACATTCATACTCCGTATAGAGATACTCATTGATATGAATAACCGGAGCCTGTTCCGAAACTTTTAATCGCAGATTATACAATCCTGCATATACATAATTACTTCGGTCGTTCTCATAAACAGATTTCAGCAAAGAAGTCCGGAAAACCTGAACGGAACCGAAATTAAAATCATCACGCAGACTTCCTTCCTGATAATCTATCAGCGGAATCGATTTGCGCATTTCCCGTGTACATTGATAATAATCGGAATAAATCATACCCGCCTGCGTATCATCTGCCACACGGACAAATCGCTCTAATGACAGATATCCGAAATCCAGGAGAGAATACTTAGTACAAATCAGTGTATAAGCAGCAGAGGCTTTTGCGGCAATCTTCCGCATAGTTGAAGAACTGTTCAGATAGTCTGTATATATAACTTCTCCATATTCGGATGTAAAAGAGGGATCTGCAGACATAAGATATATTTGTCCCACACATTCAGCCTTTTTCAGGTGAACAAAGGTTGCCACCCATCCCTTATCATTACCTACAGGTATAAAGCAATCTATTTTTTTCATTTGTATCTTCATTTAAAAGGTTTTCAAAGCAGGTTCATGAGATTATTCCAAATAACGGTTATTTCCTCTTCTTTGATTAAAATCAACAGACTTCACCCAGATTCAGACTCTCTCATTATCTGCAAGAATAAAAAAGCTTTTTCCGGCTTTACTTACTCCTTATTTGCAAATATATATTTTTAAACCCGTATTCAAACTAATTTATGCATACAGGATTATTTACGTCTGTTATTTAATTTCTGAAATACAGCTAGAAAGTCAAAATTCATTTTAGTCACATTAACCTTTTATGGATATACTTGCATTAAATACGTATATACTAATGAATCAATCTATATAATAATTTGCTATAAAACAACCTATAAAACGCCTATTATTAGACCTATCCCCTTGCAAATTAGAAGCAAATCCCTAACTTTGCTAACGAATATGATTCAATAATCATGCATAATTAATAGCTTAACCTAAACTCGTAACTCACTGTATGAATATCACACTAAAAGCCCTAACGCTTTTCGTTTGCTTATCCTGTATAGCCACAAAAGCGTTTTCGTCAGACTCAACGAAAATAAAAGATTCCGATAAATTCGATCTTAAGATCAATCTAAGAGGGGATTATCGCGGAACCTTCTCCGAAGAAGCCTCTTTTAGTAATTTCACAATGAAACCCATGATGGTTACTGTCAGTGGGACTTTTAATCCGATGTTTAGCTATTGTGTCAGACAACGTTTTGATAATCCTTTTGAAATACAAGCTGACGGACTGCCGGCATCTACGCTTATGGCTTATGTAGATATCAAACCGGTTAAAGGACTTAATATCCGTCTGGGTAAACAAGCCATCGCCTTCGGTAGTATGGAGTTTGATTACAATCCGATTGATGTCTATTTTTATTCCCTTGTCGGCAGCCAGACACAGGGCTTCAGTACCGGGGGGATGATCGGATACAGTTTGGGTAAACAATCATTTGCTGTACAAACGACTAAAGTTCTTGATTCGCCATACATGCTTGACGGATATAAAAGCGGATTCAATAACACCTTTGTATGGAGTAGTGATTTCTTCAACGGAGCATTCAAAACACTTTGGAGCTACACGCTGACAAATGCTTCTAAAGATAAGTTTCTACAACAATGGATGATCGGTAACCAGATTAATGTAGGACGTATTCAGGTTGATCTTGATTATTTGCAACTAAGCAGATACTCAATGTACGAGCTTGGCAATGCTGAAGCTCCGACACGCGCAAAAACAACAGACCGCTCTTATTTGGCAAATGTAAGATGGTTCTTACCTAAAGACCGCGTTACGCTAAGTGCCAAATGTGTTTATGACGAAAGTCGCGCTATGGGGACATGTGTAACTGAGCAAATCACCTCTTCGGCGGTAGTTGAGTACAACCTGATTCCCAAATACGGTCTATCTCTTCATGCTGCTTACGCATTTCGTATAAATAACACATCGGAAGCCTTCCGTGATAAATTCACAGACGCCAACGAGAATATGTTTCTTGCTGGATTTAGTTGGAACTTCCAGCCTTTATAATAATTTTATTGTGACTAAAGTCGGATATCTTACATAGATAGCCGACTTTTTTTCATTATAAATAAACCCTATCAACATTTTGGATATAAAGCAAATAAGCCTGCCAATGCTAAAATCCGTTCTATTATCATAGAAAAATAATCTTCGTAAAATTTGCAGGTTCAAAAAAAAGCCCTACCTTTGCACACGTAATCGAAACAATAACGCTTCTGATTACAACGCAAAAGGGTTCCTTAGCCGAGTGGTTAGGCACCGGTCTGCAAAACCGTTTACGGCGGTTCGAATCCGCCAGGAACCTCAAAAAAACCTCTGAGACAGCTTGAATAAAGCGTTTCAGAGGTTTTGTTTTTTATATGGCTAAAATATAAGTAAGCGAATCCTTTCTCAAATACCAATATCTATTATTTAGAAAACATTGTTCTATTAATTAAAAGCGATTAAATAGATAGAAATATCAGAAATAACGGATCTCTCTATTGAGTTAAATTCAGATTCACAGGAAGCCCTATTCTTCTGAAACAAGAGCATCCGAAAAGCTAATCCACATGTCTTTAAAATTGATTGTTACCCGGTTGTGTTGCACAAGTGTGGGCAATCCTATAAAACAATCATATTGGTCTGCTAAGTTTTGCTCACTATCAGCAGCTACAGAAACCGTATCCTTATAGATAGTCGTTTTGTCTATTCCATAATGCCATTCATAAGGAATAGATCGTGTTGTTTTAACTCCTCCTAAGCCAGCCATTCTAACCAAATCAGTAGGTTCAATACCTTCAAAACGCATTTTATTGCGACTGTAATATTTAGTAGAGAGCATTGTATTTGAAGCTCCTGTATCGAAAAACGCATCTATCCATTCATCCGACTGCAGATCATAAAGAGATAAAATAATCAAATTCTCACCCGAATTAAAAATATTCGGTGCAAAAGCAGGCTTAGGCGTTGTTTTGC
>JBOFKE010000191.1:0-4366 GCA_051657185.1 Bacteroidales bacterium
GTCGGATAAAATCGTAAAATATTTCTTTAGTGAGGAATTTTGCTACGTATGAAAAATATTTTACATAGGTATCTAAAGTATTTTATATACGTACCAAAAATAATTTACATACGTATGTAAATCTGATTAGATAAGGCAATTTGGAAAATAGCTCGTAACGATGCAGTATATCTCTGAAAAGATACGGTATATCTTCGCAACGATACAGTGTATCTTTTAAATAAAACGGTGTATCTTTTCAGAGATACACCGTATAAATTAGACAATCTCCGGATTCTTTTTATACGCTCACTACAATTTTTTTTTTCGCGTTTTATTTGCAACATTTGCAACATCCTCCTGAAACCCTTTATGGATCGGGGCTAGACGCTGTTGCAAATGGTTGCAAATGGTTGCAAATGAAAATTCATTTGCAACACGTAAGTCGCTGTATCATATATACTTATATGAGTGTTGCAAATGTTGCAAATAAAACTTCAAATTTTGTTAGTAGTAAGATTCTTTGAGAGAATCTAAAGCTTAGATCTCATTTTGATGTCCTGCCTTAATATTGAAAGCTACAAACCATATTTATCCGTTGATCCAGTTTTATCTTCAACACTTAGCGACATAACCTATGTAGAAACAGAAGAAGAAATTTACTACTCATTCATCTGAATCGACAAAAAAAGGGCTCCTTCTTATCGGGAGCCCTTCGTGTTCAATGATACATGACCATTGTTTGTACTTCTTGTTTTCAAAATTCTATCGCACTATAATCAAATAAAGAAGTACGAAAAAAAGATATCTATGAATCAGAATATGTTATTATTAATATTCTGCGAAAATTCTACGGATCTCGTTAAGATCTTTAGTTTTTGTCAGAGCCATCATCAAAAGAACTCTTGATTTTGGAGCATTGTGGAAACCAGAAGCTGTGAAACCGTGGTCTGTATCATTAACTTCACCGTTCATTGGAACCATACCAACTGGAATACGTGAAGCACGAATAACCTGGATACCGTTTTTAACTGCACGGTCAAGTTCAGTCATTACTGTAGGATAAATATTACCGTTACCAACACCAGCATGAACGATACCATCAACTTTTGCATCAACTAAAGCTTTTGTAGGAAGAGCTGAGGCATTAGCATAACCGATAACGATATCAACTGTCGGGAATTTAGTTAAACCATCAACAGAGAATTCAGAGCTAGTTGTGTGGCGTGTAAGCGGCGCACGAGTGAAGTATGCTTTATCACCGATAACTTGTCCTAATGGACCATAGTTAGGGCAAGAAAAAGCATCTACATTTGTAGAGTTCATTTTAGTCACGTCAGCAGCACCTAAAATATAATCATTCATAAGAACCATTACACCTTTACCTTTAGCCTCAGGAGTTGTAGCAGCTACAACAGCTTTGTAAAGATTCATAGGACCGTCTGCGCTTAAAGCTGTAGAAGGACGCATAGCACCAACAAGTACTACAGGTTTGTCGCTTTTAACAACTAAATTCAAGAAGAAAGAAGTCTCTTCCATAGTATCTGTTCCGTGAGTGATAACAATAGCATCACACTCGTTAGATGCAAAAAGGCGATTAATTTCTTTAGCTAATTTCAACCATACCTGGTCGTTCATTTCCTGGCTACCGATATTAGAAATTTGCATTCCTTTGATATCTGCCAAATCTTTAATTTGAGGAACAGCTGAGATAAGTTGATCTACTGTTGCCACACCAGCTGTATAACCAGCCTGAGTAGCTGTAGCAGCAGAACCTGCGATAGTACCGCCAGTTGCTAAGATCATTACTTTAGGTTTAGCTGAAGCATACGAAACAGAAGCTAAAACCAATACAAGCAAAACGAAAATTTTGTTAATAGTCTTCATAAAGTTTTGTTTAGTGATAATTAATTTTTTTTTGTTACAAACGAAATATAGACATCTTTGATTCTTTCAATTCAAAAAAAACAACATCATTTCCATATAGTATTATATGGAAGTAAGTGTATTTTATTTTACGTTACTAATATAACGTTTAAGAAGCACTTTTTATCTACGAGAAATGCATTTTTTAGACACTTCATAGATAATTATCATTCGTTTTAAGTGTTTAACACCGATATTGAGCTATATTTGTTCGACAAAATACGTAGATAAATGAAAGTATGTATTGCAGAAAAACCTAGTGTGGCTCGGGAGATCGCCCGCATTGTAGGAGCAAATCAAAAAAAAGACGGATACCTTGAGGGTAACGGATACCAGATCACATGGGTATTCGGGCATTTATGCACCTTAAAGGAACCACATGACTATAATCCACAGTGGAAAAGATGGTCCTATCTGGATCTGCCTATTATTCCGGAACGTTTCGGGATCAAACTAATCGATAACAACGGGGTAGAGAAGCAATTCAAAACTATTGAAAGATTAATTCAGGGTGCAACTGAAGTAATCAACTGCGGGGATGCGGGACAGGAAGGTGAGTTAATCCAGCGATGGGTAATGCAGAAAGCCCAATGCAAATGTCCGGTTTCCCGACTTTGGATCTCTTCATTAACAGAAGAGGCTATTCGGGAAGGGTTTCAACATTTACGACCAGAGGCTGATTTCCAGAAATTATATGAAGCCGGCCTATCACGTGCTATCGGCGACTGGTTACTCGGGATTAATGGCACACGTCTTTATACGTCTAAGTACGGACAAGGTAAGAACTTATTATCCATCGGGCGTGTACAGACTCCGACCCTTGCGCTTATCGTTAGCCGTCAGGAGGAAATTACGAACTTTAAACCCGAAAAATACTGGGAATTAAAGACAAATTACAGAAACACGACTTTTTCGGCAACAAAAGGTAAATTTATGACTGTCGAAGAGGGCGAAAAGTTCCTGGATGAGGTAAAATCTGCTCCTTTTACCGTAACGGATGTAAAGACTAAAAAAGGAGAAGAGTTTCCACCCCGCTTATTTGACTTAACATCCTTACAAGTTGAGTGTAATAAGAAATTCTCATTTTCGGCAGATGACACGCTTCAGCTTATACAGTCTCTTTACGAAAAGAAGCTAACAACATATCCACGCGTAGACACAACGTTTCTGAGTGATGATATGTATCCAAAAATCCCCAATATATTAAGAGGGTTACGCGGATATGAATTATACACACAATTATTACTTGATAAGGAAAAATTGCCGAAGTCAAAGAAAGTGTTCGACAATAATAAGGTGACCGATCACCATGCAATTATACCTACCGGAATGGTTGCTTCGAATATATCTGATCGCGAACGTAAAGTCTATGATCTGATAACCAAGCGTTTTATTGCAGCCTTTTTCCCGAATTGTAAAATTTCGACGACGACAGTTCTGGGTGAGGCTAAAGAAGTTCCGTTCAAAGTAACTGGTAAACAAATTCTTGATCCGGGTTGGCGGGTTGTATTTACTAAAGAGGAAGTTTCCCAAGCAGATGATTCAGATAAAGAGAAAGACGACGACGAAGCTACTTTACCTGCTTTCAAAAAAGGAGAATCAGGTGAACATCAGCCCTCTTTACTTGAGAAACAAACTCAACCTCCTAAACCCTTTACGGAAGCAACATTACTGCGGGCTATGGAAACTGCCGGTAAATTGGTAGACAACGATGAGTTGAGGGATGCACTTAAAGAAAATGGAATTGGCCGGCCATCTACACGCGCAGCTATCATTGAAACTTTGTTTAAACGAAACTATATTCGGAAGGAACGAAAAAATCTGATAGCTACGGACACCGGAATCCATTTAATTAATACGATTCATGAAGAATTGCTTAAATCAGCCGAACTAACAGGTATCTGGGAAAAGAAACTGCGTGAGATTGAAAAAGGCAAATATGATGCTAAAAACTTTATGAATGAATTAAAGGAAATGGTTAGACAGGTGGTAGATAATGAAAGGAACAGCCATCTGAGACAACAAGTAAACACCCAAACAAAGACAGAACCGATTGTTTGCCCTAAATGCAAACAAGGGACTATTCTTAAAGGGAAAACTGCATTTGGTTGCTCAAACTGGAAAAACGGATGTGAGCTGCGTTTGTCGTTTGCTCAATATGGAGAGAACCTGACTCGCGAAGAGATGCTTAAAATCCTTTCTTCTTTATAAGTGTCTTATACTGAAATTGGTTGACATCTTAATGAGTAAATTATACTAGAGACCATAACGGAGACGCTTACTTACAAACGTATTTATGCGCTGCTCCGTAATATACTACATTAATCGAGTAGGTAGGGGGATTACTCCCCCGCCCTCTCACACCACCGTGCATGCTCTCGCACACGGCGGTTTCTTTTAACCGTTTAACCTTGCGTGATTTAATGTGAGATTATACAGCCCTTCCTCTTCAAACCATTTA
>JBOFKE010000192.1:0-22622 GCA_051657185.1 Bacteroidales bacterium
CGATAGACCTTCTTCCCGATTTCGAATCTAATCAGTTAATGATTATGACTCCTTATCCCGGGGCAAATGCATCGGACGTTGAAACGAACGTTACCCGATTAATGGAGGATGGATTAAATACCGTTGACGACTTGAAAGAGTTAAGCTCTAAGTCAATGGAAAACTTCTCTGTAATCACATTAGAATATGAATGGGGTACAGACCTGGATGTTGCCGTTAATGATGTACGTGACAAATTGGATATGTACCGTTCACAACTTCCGGACGGAGCCGGACAACCTACTATCTTCCGATTTAGTACAAATATGATTCCGGTTGTGATTCTTTCTGTCGAATCCAAAGAGAGTCTTCCGGCGCTTTATAAAATATTGGATGATCGTGTTGCTAATGCGCTTAACCGTATCAATGGAGTTGGATCTGTTTCTATCTCAGGAGCACCACAACGTATCGTTGAAATCAATTTAGATCCCAAAAAATTAGAAGCATATCATCTGTCTATCGAACAGATCGGTCAGATCATTTCTTCCGAGAATATGAACTTGCCGGGTGGACGATTAGATATCGGATCAGATACATACTCATTACGCGTGCAAGGGGAGTTTATTGAAAGTGATGAGATCAAAGATATCATTGTTCTGGCAAATCAGGATCGTGTTGTAAAGCTAAGCGACATTGCTGAGGTCAAAGACACAAGCCGTGATAAAATTGAAGAATCATACACTAACGGTATTCAGGGTGCATCTATCGTTATTCTGAAACAATCAGGTGCCAACACCGTTGAGATTGCAGATAAAGTAAAAGCTGCTCTTCCTGAAATTCAGAAGAATCTTCCTCCGGATGTTCAAATAAGCATCCTTATGGATACGTCAGACAGTATCAAGAATAGTATCGCAGGTTTGACTTCGACAGTATTCTATGCATTCTTATTCGTTGTACTTGTCGTAATCTTCTTCCTGGGAAGATGGCGTGCCACATTCATTATCGTATTAACGATTCCTGTATCGTTAGTTGCATCCTTTGTATATTTGCTTGCATCTGACAATACGCTGAACGTTATTACCCTGTCCTCCCTGTCGATAGCCATCGGTATGGTTGTGGATGATGCGATCGTAGTACTTGAAAATATTACTTCACACATTGAAAGAGGTTCGCCTCCGAAACAAGCAGCTATTTACGGAACAAACGAGGTTGGTGTTGCCGTAATCGCAACAACTTTAACAGTAGCTGCCGTATTCTTCCCGCTGACACTGGTTACAGGTATGGCCGGATTGATGTTCAAACCGCTGGGATGGATGGTAACAATTATTATCTGTTTCTCTACAATCGCAGCTTTGACATTGACTCCGATGTTATGTTCTCAATTATTGAAACAAGATCCGGGAAGATCTAAGTTATTCATGATCTTATACGGTCCGATCGAGAAGATTCTTGATTGGTTGGATAACTTCTATGAGCGTACATTACGTCTGGTTTTACGTCGCAGATTGATTACAATTACTGGTGCAGTGCTTCTGTTTATCCTTAGCCTTGTTATGGGTAAATCGCTGGCAACAGAGTTTTTCCCGCCATCTGACAATGCACAGATGAGTGGTGTCTTGAAACTTGAAACAGGTACACGTGTTGAAATCACAAAAGAGACAGCGAAGCGTATCGCCGAACTCTGGAAAGAAAAATATCCGGAAATTGAAGCTCTTAACTACACTTTAGGTACTGCTGATGATGACAATATCTTTGCAGTTGTTATGCAGGATAACGGTGATCACATTATCAACCTGAATGCCAGATTCAGCAGTATGGGTAAACGTGATCGTTCGATTTTCCAACTAACGGACTCTATGCGTGCAGATCTGGCTCAGTTCCCTGAACTAAAAACCATCGAATTGAATCCGGGTGGACGAAAAGGTGGCGGTATGGGTATTCCGACTGTTGATGTCGAAATTTATGGCTATGACTTTGACCGTACCAATACATTCGCTCAGGATCTGAAAAGACGAGTAGAACAAAACGTACAAGGAGCTGCCGATGTATTGATCAGTCGCGAAGATTTCAAACCTGAATACCAGGTTGTATTTGATCGTAAAAAGCTGGCTATACAAGGAATTGCACATTCCACTGCAGCCCAATATGTGCGAAACAGAATCAATGGTCTGACAGCATCAAAATTCCGTGAAGATGGTGACGAGTACGATATCGTTGTGAGATACGGCAAAAAACACCGTGAGTCAATTGAAGATATTGAAAACATCATCGTTTACAACAATCAGGGTAAAGGTGTAAAAGTAAAAGAGATCGCTGAAGTTAAAGAAGTGATGTCTCCTCCTTCGATCGAAAGAAAGAACCGTGAACGTTACGTTACACTTTCTATTTCTGCTCCAAGTACTCCTTTAAGTGAAGTTGTAGCCGGAGTGAATAAGGAATTGAAACAAATGGATGTTCCTGCAGATTTCGGTATAAAAGTAGGTGGTTCATTTGAGGACCAGCAAGAATCTTTTGCAGACCTTGGCGTTTTACTCCTTATGGTAATATTACTGGTTTATATTGTAATGGCCTCTCAATTTGAGTCATTCTCTGCTCCGTTTATTATCATGCTTTCTTTACCTTTCGCTTTAACCGGTGTGATTTTATCGTTATTCATTACGAATACACCGCTTGGTATTACAGCTGCGATTGGAGCGATTATGCTTGTGGGTATCGTTGTAAAAAATGGTATCGTACTTGTGGACTTTATCAATTTGAACAGAGAGCGTGGTGATGAAACATTCAAAGCTGTTATTTCAGGAGGTAAATCACGTTTACGTCCGGTATTGATGACTACAGCTACGACTCTGCTTGGTATGATCCCGATGGCTGTTTTGCCGACCGAAGGATCTGAGATGTGGCGTCCGATGGCAATTGTTATCATTGGAGGATTAGCTTTCTCAACAATGCTAACATTGTTAGTTGTTCCTGTCGTTTACACATTCTTCTCTCAACGTGATGAGAAGAAAAAAGCGAAGAAAGCAGCAGAAGAGCTGGCATTACTTGAATCATTAAAATCAAAATAACAGAACTCTCAATAAGTATTTTAAATATGAAAGCAGTATTTATATCATTCAATCAAGCTTTGAGAGAAGATATCATCTTAGTTTTTGATGAGCTTGGCATAAAAGGTTTTTCTTTTTGGGAGGAAACGCAGGGACGTGGTTCCCACACGGGTGAATCTCATTTTGGAAACCATGCATGGCCGACTTTGAACTCTTCATTCCTTACGATGGTAGAAGCAGATAAAGTAGATAAGCTTTTAGAGCTTCTGCATGGATTGGATAAGCGAAACGAATTATTAGGCCTCAGAGCCTTTGTCTGGAGTATAGAGAAATCTATCTAACAATCGTTTTTATAGTTTAAGTTGAAAAAGAGCTAATCATACGTTCCCAAGACGTATGTTTTAGCTCTTTTTTTTATTCAATCCTATTTCAAAAATGACAGTTATCGTTCTCAATAAATAATCAACAGAACATACATAAAAAGCATTCCCAATACAATTCCTTTCTTTGAAACATGCTGCTTTTTAAAAACATAAGCACTCGGCAATATCAGTTCCACAAGCGCCGTATTTACCAATATACCGGCTAATGCCGCTTTTATGAAGCCTAGATATTCAATCGACAAATCAATCGGAAGAACCAAAGCTGTCACTATAGCTCCTAATGGTCCGGACAAACCCGCCAACAGACAGAACTTCATCGCTTTCATCCGGCTTTTAGTTTTACGATACACCAGCAATGATATTATCGCTCCCTCGGGAATATTATGTGCCACCAATGACGCAACTACAATGAATGCAATGTTTTTACCGTCAAAAAAAGAGATATAAGTTGCAATCCCTTCAAGAAAATTATGAAAAATCAAAGATGACAAGAGAAGTACATAAATATGATTTTCTTGTTTTGTCCTATTATGACATTCGATATGAGGCTTGGTTTTGGTATTCTGTTTACGAGAAATTAGAATATCCAAAGGAGCCGTAATCAAAAGGCCACAGAAAAAGGCAATACCAGATAACAGCAGAGCACTCTTATATGAATATTCAGCTTCAAATATTGCCAGAGCAGATGGATAAAACTTTACAAAGGCAGCAAACAGCATCATTCCTCCCGAAAAGCTAAAAACAAAAGAAATAAACTTTGTATTCTGAAGCTGCTTATATAAGGTAAAGAATAAACCAATCATTACCGCAGCTCCTTCCACCACAGTCATTAACAAGGCTGGTATAAACAAAGAAAGTTCCATAACTATAATTAAGTTTTCACATTAAACAAATTCATGCAATTCAGAGTTTTACTAGTAATCAATTAATCACAAACTTGCTATGGAAAAGATTATTATTTGTCTGGGTATCAACAACTCGGCATCATCTGTATTAGATTATGGACTTAAATTTGCCGAACACTTTAATCTTAGAACTGAAGTCATGCTAATCAGAAGATTAGTTGATGGAGATAATATTGATGTTTTGCTTGAAGGAATCCCTCCTTTCATGCCAGGTGAAAAGACTCCGATCAGGATCAGCGATGATCATGATGAAGAAATTATTAATAAGCTACGCCAGATGGTTTCTTCCGAAACAGAGCTTACTATCATGGATTATTCGTCTGAGCTGCTTGGGGTACTGGAAGAAAAATATAAGCTGCATGAATTCTCAACCTTACTGCTTCCACATTCGCCCAAACTTGAGAACTGGCCATTTATGGATAGCCTCAGTAAATTTGTGGAAACTCTGAATTGCCCTGTTTTGTTAGTGGATCCATTAACTATATTCAAAAAACCGGAGCATGTGGTTTATGCATCTAATTATTTACATTCGGATGTAAACGTCTTAAAACGTTTCAAGAAAATCAGTGCAAATAAGGTTAAAGATATCGATATCATCCATATCTCTTATGGTGATACGTTCAAAGAGAAAATTTTGGGAAAAGGATTTCAGGCTTATCTGGAGGAAAACGTAAGTGATCTGAATATCAAGGTTCATCAGATCTCGGCTGTAAAATCACAATCTACAACCATTGAAGTATTTTTAGAAGAAGTTGCTAAAATATCGCCCGATATGCTGATATTGATGAAAGAAGAAAAGTCATTTTTAGAAGTTCTCTTCTCAAAAAGCTTTACAATTGCTACAGCTAAAAAATGCTCAATTCCACTTTTAATCTTACATCAGAGATATTCAAAAATAAACAATGACTAAATAATCTTTTAGCATAAGGTCAATTATTTAAAGAGGTTCTCAAATCAGATTGAAGAGCCTCTTTTATTCGTATATACTGTCATAATTCCTCAAAATAGGCACTTTTACTTTCTTTTTGCGGAAGGCTATTTACTCAGAATCGAATATTTGGAAATCACAAGTTCGTATCCCGAAATACCCCAAGGATTACACATTACACAAACTACTGGTAATCAAGATCTAGCAACTTAGATAAATTTTTACTTGATCAATCACAAATATGATACGTATCACAGACTATTTTAATACGTATTAAAAGAAAAAAATACACCGCGAAAATTTGAAAACAAACCGTATAAATTGAAAGATATACGGCGAAAAAGAAAAAATACGGTGTATCTTTTTAAAATCACAGGCTTTTCATCGAAATTCCATTGAAGGAGAGGACTAAAAATTGGGAGAAAGCATAAAATGAGGCTTCGTTTCATTCACTTTCGGAGAGGTCTGAAAATTATCAAAATGACAGCGATTTATCCATTTTCCTGACAAGCTCTGAAATGCTTTGTCTTCTTAATAAAAAATAGGCTACCTGATACAACTCAGATAGCCTATTTTTGAAGGTCAGAATCTTATTCTTCGCTATTGTCTTTTTTGTTTTTCGAATTAATGATTTTCTTTCTGATTTCGAATTTCTCAACCATAACTCCTTTTGAAGGCAACCATAATTTAAGCGTATGATTTTTACCTCTTAAGAACTTAACATCAAATGTCTGACTAATTCTATGAGTCCCAAAACTCTCTTTAATATCCAGACGGCATGGTGAAATTTCATCTACACCTAAAGTCAGAAAGCATTCATCATTTGCCAATTTTTTATCTACGCGGTAAAAGCATGTTACAACATATTCACCACCGGCAAATTTAGATGAAAAGATATAATCAACAAAAGGCTGAAGCATTCTGTTTGACTCTTTTTCTTTATACTTATTGTCTTTTCCTTTGATGTATGTCTTCTTATTATGATCGACCCGATCAATATGACGTGAATTTCTGAAGTCTGTAGCATTGATCGAAACACGCATATTGGACATATCGTGCTTACCTTCTGCAAATGCCTGAATAAATGATGTAGAAATAACGGATAACAGAGTTACTAAAAATAATTTGAATCTCATCTTTGATAATTGGTTTAGTTACATTTATGACAAATATACTTAACATACCATTTAACATCAAAAATATTAAATATTTTTCGAAACTTCTCGGTTATTTTTAGGCTTATTATTCAATGTTTTTTCGGGCCGAAGCCAGAAATTCACGCATCGCAACAGTGTCTTTTGTTTCTACAATCTTCTGAAGAACAGCCATCTGATTTTGGATTCGCACAAGTTGTTCTGAAGTATAAGGATTAAATAAAATCTCCTGCAACAGATAATCATCTTCACTAAGCAATCCTTCGGCAATCATCATTTGTTTCTTGAAAGTAGTCCCCGGTGCCTCCTGATGCTTCATTACCGACGCAAATGCCAGATTTGTCGCAAAAGGGATAGACAGAGAATACGCAATCGTTTCGTCATGCTCCTCAAACGTATATTCGAAGATATTTAGTTTCAACGATCTGTATAATTCTTTAAAAAACATCTTACCCATAAAATCAGATTCCGCAATAACAATTGCATTATGCAGTCGCAGATCACTTAATGTTGCAAATGTTGGTCCGAACATTGGGTGAGTGGAGACATACGGGCGATTTTGAGCTGCATAATATTCAGGTAATCCTGTTTTAACAGAAGCAATATCTGATATAATGCATCGCTCTGATAAATAAGGCGTAACCAGATCAAATGCTGCAATTGTATTTTTAATCGTCACACAATTAATTACGAGTTCCGGATCGAAATTGGCAATTTCTTCAACTTTACTCATTCGGACTGTATTGAACACGTATCTTAACCGTTTCGGGTCTAAATCAAAAAGTGCAACTTCGTGGTCAAAGCAAAGTGTATCTGTAAAAAAGGAGCCCATTTTACCGGCTCCTAATATTAATATTCTCATTTTCTTATTTACTGTTTAGTTCGAGTTGCTGGCGAACAGATTCTTCATGTACTGCTTCCATAACTTCTTTAACAAATTCATGAGATAAACCAAGTTCCACTGCTTGCAGACAACGTTTATTAATTATCTCGTCATATCTTCCGGACTGAAGTACCGGCATGTCGTTTTCTTTCTTGAATTGTCCGATTTCACGTGCAATACGCATACGTTTTGATAAAGTTTCCAATAGCTGTGTATCCAGTTCATCAATCTGGCGACGTAATTCTGATAAGTTCTCAGTCGTAACTGTTTTATCACGGATAACAAGCATATTCAGAATGAAACGTAATGTCTCGGGTGTTACTTGCTGATCTTTATCAGACCAGGCACAATCCGGACAAGTATGTGATTCGATCATTAACCCTTCAAAGCCAAGATCCATCGCTTGCTGACTAAGCGGAGCTATTAACTCTCGCTTACCTCCGATATGGCTAGGGTCACAGATAATAGGTAGATTAGGCAAACGTCTTTTCAACTCAATCGGAATATGCCACATTGGAAGATTTCTGTAAAGTTTTTTCTCGTAAGAGCTGAAACCTCTGTGGATAACTCCGATACGACGGATACCAGCATTGTAAATACGCTCTACAGCACCAATCCACAACTCCAAATCAGGATTAACCGGGTTTTTGATTAATACTATCTTATCGCAACCCTCCAAAGCATCTGCAATTTCCTGAACTGCAAAAGGATTAGCTGTTGTACGAGCACCGATCCATAAAATATCAACGTCGTATTTAAGTGCTTCCAAAACATGTTTAGCCGTAGCTACTTCTGTAGCCGTGTACATGCCATACGTATCTTTTACTTTTTTCAACCAAGCCAAACCTTGAGACCCTACACCTTCAAATCCTCCCGGTTTAGTTCTGGGTTTCCAAACTCCGGCTCTGAAAATTTTCAAACCCTTATCGTGTAGTTCCTGTGCTGTTTGCATTACTTGTTCTTCAGTTTCTGCACTACACGGACCAGCTAAAACAAATGGTCTTGTTGACTCTACTCCCGGTAATATAATTGATTGTAATTCCATTTTTATATGCTATTATTGTTATATATTCTATTGTTTATTGTTTCATTGATTTTATTCTTGAGAAAGCTTCTTCAAGTTTATTTGCATCTGTGCAAAGTGAAATACGGATATAACGGGTTCCATTGGATCCGAAGATTGCACCCGGTGTAATAAACACGTTTGCATTGTATAATATATCATCCGCAAGCTCATAAGAATCTTTGTATTTATCGGGTATTCTTCCCCATAAGAAAAGACCAACCTGTGAAGGATCGTAAGTGCAACTTAATTCGTCCATAATCGCTTCTGCAAGTTTGCGACGCTCACGATAAACACGATTCATTTCGTCATGCCACTCCTGATCAGCCTTCAGAGCTTTAACTGCTGCTTGCTGAATAGCACGGAACATACCTGAGTCAATATTGCTTTTCACACGTATAATCCAATCAATAAACTCAGGTTTAGCAGCAATCATTCCCACACGCCAACCCGGCATATTATGAGATTTGCTTAAAGAGTTTAATTCGATTGCGCAATCCCTGGCGCCTTCAACTTGCAGAATGCTCAAATATTCTGTATTCAAGATAAAACTATATGGGTTATCGTTTACGATAACGATGCCATTTCGTTTTCCGAATGCAACAGCTTTTTCAAACAGCTCTTCTGTTGCAGCTGTACCCGTAGGCATATTTGGATAATTGATCCACATCAGCTTTACGTTAGACAAATCCATTTTTTGAAGTTCGTCAAAATCTGGCATCCAGTTATTATCCTCCTTCAAATCATAAGATATTGCATTTATGCCTAGAAGCTTACTTAGTGAAGCATAAGTAGGATAACCCGGATTAGGGATCAACACTTGTTCGCCCGGATTAACAAAAGCCATTGAAATATGGAGAATCCCTTCTTTGGATCCCATAAGCGGAAGAATTTCTGTTTTCGGATCCAGGGAAACCTGATAATAGCGATAATACCAATTAGCAAAAGCCTCGCGCAATTCAGGAATCCCATTATATGGCTGATATCCATGAGTTTCAGATCTGGATGCTACTTCGATCAATTTCTCTACTGTTTTTTCTGAAGGTGGTAAATCGGGACTTCCGATACCTAAACTGATAATTTTTTTACCAGCCTCATTTAACTTCGCAATTTCTTTAAGCTTTTTCGAAAAGTAATATTCGCTTACTTCCGATATTCTTTGCGCCGGAACAATTTGTTTAGCTTTCATAGTCGTTATGCTTCTTTATATTCTCCGAATGAAATAAAGTTTTTTGTGAGTGGCTTTATTGCATCAATGGATTGACAATATCTGGTTATATCACTAAAACACAAATCAATATAAAATAAGTACTCCCATTCTCTACCAATTATTGGAAGTGATTGAATTTTTGAGAGGTTCATCCCGTAAAAAGATAAAATTGATAGAACTTGTGAAAGACTGCCTTCGGTATGAGGTAATGAGAAGGCTAAAGATACTTTGTTTGAGTCTTGATTCTGCTCTGTTTTTGCTTTAGATAGTATCAAAAAGCGTGTGTAGTTATGTTTGTTACTCTCGATGCCATATTCTACAACTTTAAGTCCATAGATTTCGGCTGCCTCTTTACTACAAATAGCAGCATGTCCCCGTAGATTGTTGTTTGCAATTTCGCGTGCACTCCATGCAGTATCACATTTTTCTACGACCTTAGGGTTAGGTAACTTCATTAAAAAATCAGTGCATTGCATCAAAGCAATCGGATGCGACCAAACCTCTTTAATATCCTCAATTTCATCTTCCGGAAGAATCGCGAAACAATGAGATATACGTTGCTTATATTCACCAATAATTTGCAAACCACTTTGATTCAGCAAATCATAGTTCTGAAGTAATGAACCTGCAATTGTGTTTTCTATAGCTGCAATTGCATAATCAGCTTCGCCGTCAGCTACTTTAAAGAAAACCTCTCTGAATGTATCACATTCAATCGTTGAGATATTCTCTTTTCCGAAAAACTGATTTGCTGTTACTTCATGATAACAACCTTTTATACCTTGTATCGTTACGCGTTTCATATAGGGTATTATTTTGTTTTAATGTATTAATAAAAATAAAGTCCCGCTTACGTTTGTAAGCGGGACTTTATATATTTTTTCTGAATTTTACTTCGATTCTACATCCGATCTCCCGCTTCTACTTGCTAAAAAAGTAAAAGTAAAAAAAGAAGAAATAATATGTAGTGCTGAATAAATTCATGACTAACTTTGTTTTTATTGTTATTCTGTTGGCAAAAGTAATTGTTTGTTTTATATCTGCAAGTAAAACACACTTTTTTTTACTTTTTATTTCGACAGGCGAATCCAGTTAATGTATCCATATATCGAATTGATGAAATAACCACTCCACATTCCGATCATAACAAATGAATGATCACCACCTTTCTGATATGCTAAAATCCATAAAATTACAGATATAATATTTACCGTAATCCAGATTAACCATTGCTCTGCATAAGCTTTTATGGCTAATAACATAGCAACAACTGAAAGAATTGTTGATGCCGAATCTAATCCGGGCTGATTACCGCGGATGCTCTGGAGTACAAAACTATATAAGTAGATTAAAATCGTACATACAGCAAAAAGAATAAATCTATTTCTCCAGCTCAACCGATACGTTTTTACGATACCTTCATCGCCATCTCCTTTTTTCAAATGTTTTGACCACATATAGTATCCTATGAACTGCATGGGCACATAGAATCCTAAATTCAACATCACTTCACCATAATAGGAAGACTTATAAGACACATAGGCATAGAGAAAACCGTTTATCAGACCAAAAAGAAAATTCGTGATATTGCCTTTTGCAGCCAGTAGGACACAAATAATTCCGCTAAAACTAGTTGTTATAGAGATTATATCAACCTGCTTTTTCTCAATAATCGAATAGATATTAACTGTCAACAGCAATAGCAACAAGAAATAATCGAATAGATTGAACCGAATAGACTTTAACTGTTTGAAAAGTTCCATACTAAATAATCAATAATGTTTTAATTCGGCACAAAGGTAAATAAAAAACGGACAATGAGCATAAATCCCATTATCCGTTCATATATATCTGTTTAAAGCTGTAGTAGCTGTTCGGCTACATCAATCAACGTATCTTCAACTATCTCAGGCGCTTGAGCTAATGGATAAAGAGCCGAATTCTTTCGACCAATAAAAGCTGCCCGCATTCCAGATTCGAGTGCTCCTGCAATATCCCAACCATGTGCAGCTATGAGTAAGCATTCTTCCGGTTCGACTCCCATTCTTTCGGCTGCACGGCGATAAACATGACGATGAGGTTTAAAATATCCGATATCGTCAACGCTAATACAGGCATCGAAATATTCCTCTATTCCAGCAAAGTGAATTTGCTCATTAACTGTTGTCATTGATGAGTTTGTAAGAGTCACCAGTTTATAGCCAGCTGTTTTTAATAGTCTCAGTCCTTCTGGCACATCTGAATGAGGAGGAGCCTGAGATACTAAATTAAGGACTTTCAAAACTTCATCTTTTGTATAAACTATATTATTAGCTGTCGCCAACATTTCAAATGAAGAAAAAGCTACTTCTCTAAATGTATGTAAACGATCATTCAATGTATCTACTAAAGAGTAAAGTAATAAGTTTGTAAACCAACATTCAGCCAAATCTCTTCTTCCGCCTAATAATTTTGCTATCTCTTCCTTTAACGGATTAATATCCAGCAGTGTTTCTAATACATCTAAAAATATTACTTTCGGTTTTTCGTCTTTCATAATGATAGTTTTATAGTTTGAACTATTTTTAATAAGGAACAATTCGGATTGATTATTGTTTGGTTCCAAATATATAAAACAATTTATTATTAAGACTATGGTTCAACAAAAAAAGCTATTACTAAAAGGGTTACTTCTAATAATAGCTTTTTATATATGATTCTAAATCAGAATATATTAATCACTGTCAGATAAATCAACGCAGCAGGAATTGCAAATAAAATCGCATCAAAGCGATCTAACATTCCGCCATGTCCCGGTAAAATATTACCTGAGTCCTTAACTTCCAATAATCTTTTAATCATTGATTCTGTTAAATCCCCGAAAACTCCTGCGACTGCAACAACTAGCCCGAATCCGGCCCATTGAATAAGTGATAAATCCGGAACGAAAATACCATATACGACAGCTCCCGCTATACTAAAAACTAAACCGCCCCAGAATCCTTCCCATGATTTTTTTGGAGATATTCGTTCAAATAATCTGTGTTTACCAAACTGACTACCTACTAAATATGCTCCTGTGTCATTTAACCAGATCAGAATAAAGATCGGTAAAATAAAATGCCAGCTATAAATCGTATCTACATTCAGATAAGCTAAAAAAGATAACAGAGAGAATGGCATTGTAATGTATAATTGTCCCATTGAGATCATAGAAATGTTCGACAATGGAGATGATCCATCCTGATTATACAACTCTTTGGCGAATGTGTACATAAAGTAAAGGACAAAGAGTGATATTATAGGTAGCAATATAATATTATCCAAATTCAGATTATTACTCAAAAGTCCGATAGCTGTCGATGATAAAATATTATAATAGAACACTGCCAGAAAAAACAATGCACCAACTAAACTATGAAACCACCGGTTTATTGATGTTTTTCTTTTCTGATTCATTAAAGAGTAAAACTCATATAAAGACAAGAAAGTTATCAGAGCGAATAAAATTGCAAATGAAATCCCATTATACAATATCCCTCCACACATCACAAGAACAAAAAACAAACCAGTAATAGCTCGTTTTATTAAATTTGGCAGCATATCTTACCGTTTTAATAATTATAAAATAAGCCTCAATAGGCGGTTACAAAGTTATATATTCCAATCTAAAAATCAGACTTCACATTAAGAAATGATTCCAAAAAGATTAAAAAGGATAACCTACAGCAAAATTTAAGACAAAATCATTTTTACCTGGCTGAATTAAACGCCATGAATCTCTGGCGTACAACGATGGATCGTATGCTTTTATCCCAAGATCCAAACGCAAAACAAAATAATCAAAATCAGCTCTTATTCCAGCTCCATATCCTAATGCTATTTCTTTGTAGAATGTATCAAATTGGAATTGGCCTCCCGGTTGATTATCATATTTCCGCAAAGTCCAGATATTCCCGGCATCAATGAAAATTGCACCATGTAATTTCCAGAACAAATAACTACGGTATTCTACACTTAGATCCAATTTTATATCACCTGACTGATTTATAAAGTCTATACCCTCTGTACGTCTGTATCTGCCCGGACCTAAAGTTCTAACATTCCAAGCCCTCACACTGTTTGCCCCTCCTGCAAAATATCTTTTTTCGTAAGGTATTACTGTCATATTCCCATAAGGATAGGCTATACCAAAACCGACATGCCATGCTATATAGTTCCGCTTATCTATTCTGTAAGTCATCGCATAGTCAACATCTCCTTTTACATATTGCGCATAGCGGATACCTAGCATTTCATATCCTCCATTTACTTTCTTAGCCTTTGTAAGAGACGAAATAGCATAGAGTGCATTTCCAGCCGATTCAGCTCCGGCTCTGAAAGTATAGCGAATCGGATTAAATTTATTGAGCTTTACATTATTGGTTTTATAATAGGTATAGCCTGTACGTAATATAAAGTGATTCTCATAACTATATCGTAAGACAGGATTTACCTGAATCTGATCCATCTCGTTCTTAAACTCCTCAGACATTCTTGGCAAATACGTATAACTCAAGTCCACAAAATCAAATGTATGCCGATGTTGCTCCTTGACTGTCCAGCGATAACGCCATGCTCCGCCGGCAATTACGCGTGTAAATTCAGGACGATGCTGGTAATTATATGATAGTGCAAACTCTGTATTTGCTTTGATTTTTTTCCGGACACTACTATGTAAGATCGGAAACAAGAAGCGTGGGAAGTTAATTGTTATCTCTCCGCCAAATTCTGTATAGTTATCTGTTATACTCGTTCCGTGAAGTTGTTCATAAGCCCCCCTTACTTTAAATGTCAGCATTTCTGATCCTTTAAAGATATTCCCATGTTTATACGAAAAGGCTACAGCTGCACCTAAATCGCCGGCAGAATGAGTACCTTCCAATTCTGTAGAAAAGGATTGCGATTTTGCTTTAGATAATTCAATCAGACAGAGTAACTCGTTAGAGTGATCCGATAGCTGTTCAAACCGGATATTGATAAACTTAATTGCAGGCATACGACTAAAAGCTGAATAGGTCGCATTTACTAAAGACTCATTATAATAATCTCCAGTATGGAAATATAAGGACTGATCAACATATTTTGATTTCAGCCATACATCATTTATATTTTCCACAATATGCAGCCCTTTATAAAAAAGTGTATCCCGAGTCATATTTTCCAATTTATGCTCATCGGCCAGAGGATCAAATGAAGTATCTACAATTATTTTCCCGATACGGTATCGTTTAAAAGCATCTTCATTATCTTTTGTTTTAGGCGCATTCTCCAAATTTAACTGAATCCGGTTTGCACTCTCTGTACTGTCAGCATAATACAAAAAAAGATCTTTATTAAGTGCATAATAGCCATTATTACGCAAAACAGACAATAGCTGAGTACGCTCTTCCTCCAATATACTATTGTCCAGAATCATATTATTCTGAATTTTAGATTGGCGGGGATTATTCAGAAGAATAGAATCCATTACCTGATCTTTTATAACTCTTTCGTATTCAGAAATCAAATAAGGCTCTCCTGCATTGATTTTATAGGTTACATAAGCCTTTTTCTTTTTATATACGATTGATGTATCAACCTGTGCATGCAGAAAACCTTTGTTTTGAGCAACCTTAACAAGTTCCTCAACAGTTTTTGCTGTTAATTCAGAATTGTAAATCACAGGAGCCTCTCCCACCCGCTTTATAAAACGATTAATTCCTAATTTATCGTTACGGCCCGATAAACTATATATATGTAGCGGCATTTTAAATAATCCGAAAACCCGTTGATTAGGTTTTTGTTTAGCATAAGCTTCCAGTTCGGAAGGTTTGAGGCGTTTATTGTCACTTTCAATTGAAACTTTATGGAGTAGATACTCATCTTTTTTGACATATTTAATTGTGCTACATCCGGAGAGTAGCATAATAAGAAGAAAGAATAAAATAGTCTTAAAAGAGAATTTTTCAATTTGATTCATACAAAATATATACGATGAAATAGTAAGATACAAATTTAGAATAAGCATCTGATAAATATCATGAACTTCTTCATTTTATATCCTGTTTTATCTAATAAACATCTTTTTTTACACAGAAAATGGACAAAAGAGATGAAAAATCATTTTTTTCGAATATTTTTTTTGATTTTTATTGCACAACTAATCATTAATTCGCAATTTCGGTTCGAAATATTTTTAGAGATTAGAAATTAAGTATAGTTCAAATATATTACGAAGCCATCTATATTAAATTACATTTTAAAAATGAAGAATTTTGAATCATTAAAATCAGAGGCTGATCGTCTGAGAAAATCGAAAAAATACGAGCAAGCTCTTAACGTATATCGTGAAATGTGGCAAGACTTTCATGATACATGCAATGAGTGGGACGGTTTAAATTATGCCTTCTGCCTTAAACAGGAAAAGAAATACCATGAAGCATTAGTTGTTTGTCGTGAAGTTTATGATAAATATCCGGACTTCGAAAACATCCGATGTTCTTATGCATGGTGTTTATATTATATCTATGTAGCTCCTAAAAGAATTTTGAAAGAAAACTCTTTTATCGAAAATGCAGAACTGATAACACAACTATGTTCACAAAGTGATCCTTCGGGTATTTACTCAAGAACAGTTCTCAGAGTATTGGATTTTTTTATTGAAAAAGAAGAAAAGCCAATCGGACTATGTATTCAATGGTGCGAAAAGATTGATCAATATGAATTGAGTGATGCACCTTATTTTTTAAAGAAACATGGAGAAGTTATCGAATTGCCATCTGAAAGAGAGCAGTTCCTGACTATCAAATTGAAATTACTTTTTGAAATAAAAGAATATGAAGGGTGTATGGAAATCTGTGAAGAAGTTTTCGAAACATTTGACATCCTTCATGGTGAAAACTACATTCTTTTCCGTAGCGTAGCAGCAAAATGCTATTATCATTTTGGCCTTTTGGAAAAAGCACTGGAAAGATACAAAGAAATTGTAGAAGTATTTCCTGCTCCTAATTTCATTAAAGCCATTGCTGATATCTACTTTAAAGAAGGAAATATTGATAGCGCATTAAAATATGCTATCGATGCCGTAATGTGTAAAAGTTTGCCTGAGAAAAAATTACCTTCTCTTCGTTTACTAGCTTCTATCTATGAGGCGAAAGGAGATAATGAAAAAGCAAAAATGCACTTACAGCAAATCAATGCGATCCTTCGAAGCAAACGACGAATGCCTGATGAGGAATTAGATAACTGGTTCAACCAATACAACATCAAGCATGAATATGTAGATTTCCGCAGGCTTGCCACTGATCTGCAGATGATATGGGAAGACGAAAAATTCTCTGATAAACCTCGTATGGAAGGGCGTATCAAAGCTATACTACCGAACGGTAAATCTGGCTTTATTGAGACAAGTGAGGGTGATTTCTTCTTTACATTTAATAATGTAAATGGTCAACCACAACGTATTTTTGTTGGTAATCCTGTTACATTCTTCATTACAGAATCGTACGATCCTAAGCATGACAGAAATTCAACAGTTGCTACATCTATTTCATTACTATAATAATAAATAGAATAAAAAGAAAAAGAAAGAGACGTGATAATGTTATCACGTCTCTTTCTTTTTCTTTTTATTCTATTTTAGAAAATCATCATGCCATCAGTAATACCATTACAACACCCCACAATATCAATAAGGTATTACCCACTGCATAAGTTACTGTATAACCCAAGGCAGGAATAGTACTTTCTAATGTATCTTGCACTGCACCTAAGGCTGCCGTTGTCGTACGACCTCCGGCACAACATCCCAGCGTTACAGCTGGATGAAACTTAAATATCTTATGACCAATAATAACACCAAGTATCAATGGTACAGATGTGGATAAAATACCGGCTATAAACATAATCATACCTACATCCTTAAGCCCGGCGACAAACTTAGGTCCTGTCGTGATACCCACAATTGCAATAAACATATTCAACCCAATATTATTCATTATCCAAAGCGAAGCAGCAGGTATATTTCCATACATTGGACGTTTTGTTCTGAGCCATCCTAAAACTAATCCCGCAATCAACGCGCCACCGCTTGCACTAAGACTAAGTGGAACTTGGCCGATATGAATAGCCAGCGAACCGACAATACCTCCTATAACAATCCCCAGACTCACAAAGGTAAAATCTGTTTTATTTGAAGGGCGTTCTACAAAACCGATAAAAGGAGCAGCTTCACGTATTTCACGGGTTAATCCCACTATTTCAATACGATCTCCCTCATAAATCACCGTTTGTTTTAATACAGGTATTTCAATTCCCGCACGTGTTATATGGCGGATCATAACACCATGCATATATTTTTCACGGCCAAGCTGATCTATCGTTGTATTTTTTGCACCTTTACTGTTTACGAGAACAAACACCGTTTCAACGGGAAAACTCAAAAGGTGAGCATCATAAACCTCTTCGCCAATCCATCCTTCATCTTCAATCACATATTCTCTGCGCCCTGAAAGTACAATTTCATCTCCGATATTCAACATTGTATCTGATTGAGGATCGAGTATTTTATTATCTTTTCTTATACGTTCCACATACACAATCCTACCCTGCTTTTGAATTTCGTCTTCCAGCTCTTTTACTGTATGTCCTTTTTCGAACCAAACCCCTTCAATTTGATAAGCGCGAAAGATTACGGGTCTATTTACATTTTCAAAGGCAGGATCGTCCAATATCTCACTTTTATTCAGTTTCTCTTCCAATTCTTTCGTTTGTGCCTTTACTTTTTTCAAGCCCCCTAATAATGCAGGACCCAACAGACTCAATATATACGCAGACCCGATTGTTCCGAACAAATAAGTCACAGCATAAGAAACAGGCATAATATCAAACCATTCTTGCTGTTGCTCTGCCGATACTCCTAATGTTTCAATTGTTGAGGTCCCTACTCCCAGAATAGCAGACATCGTTTGAGAGCCTGCCAGCAAACCAATTGTTTCTCCCATATTAAACCCAAAAATTTTAGCAACAGCAAACGGAACAAGCAGACACATCAGACATAAAACAACAGCAAAGACTACCTGCTTTATTCCATCTGAACGCATCGCCCTAAAGAATTCAGGCCCCACGCTGTAACCGATCGAAAACAAGAACATTAGAAAGAAGACTGATTTCATAGGCCCCGAAATCTCAATATTCATTTGTCCGACAACCACTCCTACTAGAAGAACACTGGTTACAACTCCTAATGATAAACCTTTATATTTCAAATTTCCGATCCAAAACCCAACTCCCAGAGTAAGAAAAATAGCCAATTCCGGGTTTTCACGAAATAAGTTGATGATCCATTCCATAAAATCATTGTTGATTAAACAGTTAATTATATATTAACAACATTTATTCTTATCTGTTGGTTCTGCTAAGTAATTACTCAACAGATTTACGGTAAAACAGAACAGCCAACAAGTTAATAAAACAACCCATCCCACTTAGTATTAATAATTCACCCTTAATATCTAAGAAGGTTGCACCCTTTAGAATAATCGATTGCATCAAAGAGACCATATAGGCTACCGGATTTATTGAATTCAAAACCTGAGCCCATGAAGGCATACTTGCAACCGGTGTGACAAAACCGCTCATCAAGACAGCTATAAAAATAAAGAACAACGTCGTAAACATAGCTTGCGATTGCGTATTAGAAATTGTAGAAATCAGAAAGCCTATTCCCAGCACAACCAACAAATAGAGACAAGCTGTAAAATAAAGCATTAATAGAGATCCTGCTATGGGTAATCCAAACAGAAAACGCATTGTGATTAAACCAATTGAAAATTGGAGCAATCCTAATAATCCATAAGGGACTACTTTGCCGACCATAAAAGTTATTTTATGAATCGGCGTTACATTAATTTGTTCAATATTCCCCATTTCCTTTTCCCGCACAATATTCATAGCAGACAAAACGATAGAAGTAACGGTAAGGAGAATCGCCAATATACCGGGTAAGGTAAATGATTTGTGGTCCATCAGTGGATTATACCATTGCGAATAAGTCAATTCAACAGGAGTCTGCACGAATTTATGATTCTGTTCAGCAGCAAATTGTTCTATTATTTGCGACACATAAGAAGAAGCTAAAGAAGCCTTCATTGAATTTACGGCATCTGAAGTAAGCGATATATCCGGCCGCAGACCTTTCAATACTCTTCGTTGAAACAGTTCAGGATATTCTATAATCAGATCAACTTTTCTTTGACTCATAGCAGCAGAAGCCGATTGTTGATCCTCAAAATAACCGGCCGAGATAAAATATCCCGATGCCAGAATCTTATTTGTCAGACGAGTACTAAGCAAAGAACGATCATGATCGACAACTCCGACCTTGATTTCCTTCATTACAGGATTCGCCGCATACACCAATACGATTAACTGAATAACAGGCACGACCAATATAATAAACAGCATAATCGGATTACGCTTAATCTGAAGAAATTCTTTTCTGATAAAAGCTAAGAGTAAACTCATAATTTCCCCGATTTAAGTTGACGAATACTGACAAACATAAAAATCACAAACATTCCGGAGAGTATCAGAAGTTCACTCCATATATATAAGAATCCGACACCCCTGATTAGAACAGAGCGAAGTAATATGATAAACCATTTAGCAGGGAAAATATTACTTAGCCATTGCAGAACAACCGGCATATTCTCAATCGGAAACACAAATCCCGATAACATAAGCGTGGGCAAAAACAACATGATTATAGAAATCATAATTGCAACTTGCTGATTAGGAGATTTCATTCCGATCACTACACCTAAAGCTAAGGATGTAGCAATAAACAATATACAAATCAAAGTCAGCAAAAATAGATTACATGCTAAAGGGATCTTAAATATCAATACGCTCAGCCCGATTATCAATAAGGTATTGATTACAGCAAGAAATGAATAAGGTATAACTTTTCCTAGAATAATGGTCATTGGTTTTAAAGGCGAAACCAATAACATCCGGAAGGTTTGAAGCTCCTTCTCTCTCGCAATAGAAATAGCTGTCATCATTGCCGAAACAATTAGCATAATAAGTGCCAATACTCCTGGCAAAAACATGAATACACTCTTTAAAGATGGGTTATACATCATCTTTATTTCAAGTGAAAAAGGAGCTTTATTTGATTGAACAGGATTTTTTTCCTGCAAATAATTGCGTAGTATATTTTCAGAATAACCAATAATTGATTGAGAAGAATTCATATCGGATGCATCCACAACGATCTGAACTGTATTCTTTAATCCATTATGTAAATTTCGTTCGAAGTCCGAAGGAAAAATTAGAGCCATCGAGATCCCTTCCTCCTTCATAATTGCATTTATCTCTTTCTCATCATCTATCATTCTTACTTCCCGAAAATAACCTGATGAAGTAAACTTATCTATCAGTAATCGTGCCGATTGAGAATAAGCCGGCATATACACTGCCATCTTCACATCTTTAATCTCATTCGTTATTACATAGCCAAAAAGTATAACTAAAGAGACCGGCATCAGAAGAGTTATAATTAAAGTCCGCACATCTCTTAGAATATGCAACATCTCTTTATGTATAAAGGTCAATAAGAGTTTCATTCGGCACTCCTTTCTGTAGCTACTTTTATAAATACATCTTCTACTTTATCCACATGATAGAGCTGACAAATCTCGGCAGGCTTACCCAATACTTTAATACAACCATCCGCCATAATTGAAAGACGATTACAGTACTCAGCTTCGTCCATATAGTGTGTTGTTACAAACATCGTTATACCCTCTGCTGCTGTCTGATTAATCAATTCCCAGAATTGTCTTCTCGTAACCGGGTCCACTCCCCCGGTGGGTTCATCCAGAAAAACAATCTTTGGTTGATGGATAAGCGCCAGCGAAAACGAAATTTTCTGACGCCACCCTAATGGTAATGAACGGACTAACTCTCCTTTTGAATCTTTATTACCCAGACGATCAAACATCTGATCTCTCCGTAGATTCTTCTCCTTTCGGGAAAGGCCGTATAAAGCAGAAAAGAAATCAATATTTTCATTTACAGTAAGATCTTCATACAAAGAAAACTTCTGACTCATATAGCCAATATTCCGTTTAATCTGATCCTTTTGTGTATATACATCATAGCCAGCTACGGTCGCTTGACCGGATGAAGGGTCAAGTAGTCCGCACAACATACGTATAGCTGTTGTTTTACCCGCACCATTAGCTCCCAGAAATCCGAATATTTCGCCCTGATCCACATCAAACGATATTTTGTTTACGGCTATAAACTCTCCGAATTTCTTTGTCAAATCATGTACTTCTATTCTTTTCATGTAGTCCCTATTTCATTAATTGCATAAAACAATCCTCTATTGTCGGGGGTATTTGTTTAAGATTATCTATCAGAATTTGGTTGTTTGCCAACAGATCCCGGGCTTCTTTCATTGGAATGCCTGTACTCCAGTGCAATGATTGTCCGAAAGCGAAACAAGAAGTAGTCTCCTTCAATCTTCTGATTTGATCAATAATTGAATAGATATCATTACTCCGGATATCAAATATGAATCCTTCATATTCTTTTATTAAATTATCCGGAGAGTCAATTCTCAGAATTCGTCCTTCATGTATAAACGCTATACGGTCACATCGCAAAGCTTCATCCATATAGGGAGTAGAAACTAATATTGTAATCCCCTTCTTTTTGATAGTATCCAGAATATCCCAAAACTCTCTCCTTGCTACAGGATCAACGCCAGTTGTAGGCTCATCAAGCAGAAGCACATTGGGTTCATGAACCAACGCACAACACAGAGCTAACTTTTGTTTCATTCCTCCGGATAATTTTCCGGCAGACCGAGATGAAAAGGGAGAGAGCTGACTCCATATAGGAGCTATTAAATCCACTCCTTTTTCAATCGTTGTCCCAAATATTGTTGCAAAGAATCGCAAATTCTCAGAGACGCTCAAATCCTGATACAGCGAGAAGCGACCAGGCATATAGCCAATTGAAGACCTAATTATCTCTTTATGTTTTTCAACATCCATCTCTCC
>JBOFKE010000193.1:0-4699 GCA_051657185.1 Bacteroidales bacterium
CCATTGCCCAGCTGATACCGATAAAAGTTGGACTCCCGCTTAATGCCTGCATAAAACGTATTTAATGCAATCACATTCGCTGTTAATACATTGCCAAGTATCATTCCTGAAACAGGCACAAAATAACGTGCATCGAACAAATCCTGTAATTGTACTACGCAACCTATAAAATAGACTGCAATAAACAATACTGAGAACAGAAAAGCTCCCAGGGCCGGAAGTAACAATAAAGAGCGGCTTAGTTTCGTTCGGTTCAGAACTGTTACCGCAGCTACGATTGTCATTACAACCACCCATAAAAGATTGACCCATGTATTGTTCCATTTAAAAAGATATTCCAGATAAATTGCTATCAGAAATAACTGAATGATCATTCTCAACGCTCCGATCAATGTATCTTTAACTAACCCTGTTTTGTAATAATTGAGATAATAACAAGGGATCAAAAGCAGTAATAGCCCCATTATGAATCCCCAAAATGAAATATCCATATTCCGTATTATAATGTTATTGTTCGATCGAAGTATTTTTTAATATTCTCATCATGCGAAATCGCCATAATCGTACGATCTGTACACGATTGTAAGTACGTTCCCATTAAAACTGTACTCTCAGGATCTAAAGCTGCAGTAGGTTCATCCAGTAAATAAATCTGTTTATCTGTAAGTATTCCTGCTATAAAAGCAATACGTTGCTTCTGTCCCCCGCTCAACTGTGCAATGTCGTGATCGATCAGCGAACGATCCAACCCGAGTGTATCGAATAGCTCCAGTGCTTTTGACTCATCATACGATTTCTTTCGGTTTACCTTAAACTGAAAATGAAACTGCAACAGCTCTCTGACATTGAGGAAAGGCAAATTTATATCCTGTGGAAGCCAAAGAATCTGATTGCGTATCAGCTGTATATTATCATCGGATTGCAGAATACCGTTCACCTCGATCGATCCTTTCTGTGGTTGAAGGAATCCCGTCAAAAAGTTTAACAACGTACTTTTCCCTACCCCCGAACGTCCTGCTATACAGACATGTTCGTTATCTGCAATGGTTAAATTAAAATCTTCAAACAGATTATTACCTCCATACGAAAAGGTAATATCATTATAATTGATCATACTCTTTCTATTTTATCACAAATATACGTCATGCTTTGCAGTTTGTTTTTATCTTCGCAGCAGTTTTATTATAATTAAAATACAATGACAAAGACTCAGGAATATTTGGCTAATTTGCCACAAGAGAAGAAATCAGCTATTGAAGCTGTTTTCGGGTCAATGGATAAATTCTATCAATGCCTTTATCTGATTGCAAAAAACGAACACAATGTTCAGATGAGCAAACCGGAACATATGGAACAACGGCTTGATATGATTTACAGCATTCAGGAAAAGGTTGAGAAATTCCTGGATAATCTGGATCTTTCAGGGTATGATATTTTTGCCGATATCAAAAGTGATTATTTAGAAGATTATCTGGCTGCAAGAAATATCGATCTTGTTCTGGACAATGATGGATTTATCGGATTAATAAAGAAAATCTCTTTATTATAAACCGTTCCGTTTATCTAAAATACGAAAAGCGATCTCCCGGGAGATCGCTTTTCGTATTTTAGATTATTCTGTACTCTACCAGTTAAGCGCGTGTAAAGAGTGGCAACCAACCAACGCAGCCGTTTCGGTACGCAAACGCGCATTACCTAAAGATATAGGTTTAAACCCTGTCTCAATAGCCATTTCAACCTCCTCTTCGCTGAAGTCTCCTTCAGGCCCGATAAAGATAGTAGCAGACTCTCCTTTCGTATAAGCATCCTTCAAAAAGATGCGTTCCTGATCTTTATAGCAGTGTGCGATAAACTTTTCACCTTCGAACTCTCTTTGCATAAAGGCTTTTACATCGACCATCGGATTCAGGACAGGCAAGGTCGCTTTGAGAGATTGCTTCATTGCCGAAATCATAATCTTACGGATACGCTCTTCTTTCACATCTTTACGTTCCGAATAGCGGCATTTCAAAAGCGATATTTCATCAATCCCTATCTCTACGGCTTTTTCTACAAACCATTCGATACGATCTATATTTTTAGTCGGTGCTACGGCTATATGAATTTTAAAATTCCGATCAGGTTTCTGCCCGATTGTTTCAAGAATTTCTACCGAACAACGTTTGTGATGCGCACGAACAATACGTGAGGGATAGAAGTGTCCTTTCCCGTCCGTAACGGTTATTTCTGTCCCTTCTGTCAATCTTAAAACTTTCGTACAGTGCTGAGATTCTTCTTCGGATAATTCGTTCGTAAGAAGAATATCGGGACAATAAAATATATGCATAGTTCAAATGTTTTTAATAAAAAAAAGAGGTTAATCTGTACGATTAACCTCTGCAAAATTAATATAGAATTTTGTATTATCCGAGAATTGCGCCAACAATCGTCGCCGACATACACGAAGACAAAGCTCCGGCAATCATTGCCAATGGCCCGTATTGAGTTAACCACTCTCTTTTGTTCGGTGCTAAAGATCCGATACCTCCGATCTGAATACCAATCGAACTGATATTAGCGAAACCACAAAGAATAAACGTTACCATGATAATTGATTTCTGCTCCAGGAAAGCTCCTGCATCTTTCAATGCGACGAAATCGGCATAAGCAACAAATTCATTGATGATTAATTTCTTTCCTAACAATCCGGCTACTAAAGGAACGTCTGAAGAACCTACACCCATCAACCATGCCAATGGCGTGAATAGCATACCCAGAATAAATTCCATATTGAACTGTGTGAATTGACCGTCTGTAATATTGATTATCCATTCGTTCAAACCGGTAAAACGACCGATCAATCCGCCTAACAAATAATTGGCAAATGTAACGAAAGCGATAAACACCAACAACATTGCAGCAACATTCACAGCCAGCTTAACACCTTCTGATCCACCGTTCGAGATAGCATCCAGCGCATTGCTTCCTACTGATTCAGATGATACAACCAGACCATCGTTGGTTTTCTCTGTCTGAGGCATAATGATTTTAGAAAACACAATCGCTGCAGGCGCTGCCATTACAGATGCTGACAAAAGATATTTGGCATACATTAATCGAGCCACAGGGTCTCCCCCTCCAAGCAATCCGATATAAGCGGCCAATACTCCTCCGGCAATTGTAGCCATCCCTGCTGACATCACAAGAAAAATCTCCGAACGAGTCATCTCAGGCAGATATTTCTTACTCATCAGCGGAGCCTCGGTCTGTCCTAAGAAAATATTTGCCGAAACCGTTAATCCTTCAGCTCCCGAAATACTCAACACTTTCTTCAAGGCCCAGGCAATAACAACTACTACTTTCTGAATGATATTCAGGTAATACAATAAGCTCGTCAATGCTGAGAAGAAGATAATCGTCGGTAGAACCTGGAACAAAAATATATATCCTGTCTTATTTAAATCAACCAAATCACCTAACAAAAACTCTGTTCCGGCTTTCGTAAAGTCTAGAATCTTAACAAAGATTTTCCCAAACGTTTCAAAGAAATCACCGACAAATGGTATATATAGAATACCTACTGCCAGTAAGACTTGTAATCCGAGACCTACACCTACCTGTTTCCAGTTGATTGCTTTACGGTTTCTGCTGAATAGAAAAGCAATTGCTATCAGCGAAAACATTCCCAACAAACCTCTTAAGAGAGAGGTAACTGTAAACCCCGCACCTTTCAGCATGTGATGAGGATTAGTTGCCTGAGCGGTTTTCACGGCTGCAACGGAGTCTGCCACGACCAAAGAATCGGCAGTTGCAGGCTCAATAGCCATTAAACCCGATGCCACCAATAATAGACATAGTGTCATGACAGGTTTCAATAGTGATTTCTGTTGATTCATATTTTAAAAAGTATAGTTTTGATAGTTACTTTCTGGTTTCTAAATCAAAAACGCACACAGAATGTTACTCATTAAAAAACAGATAATTACACATATCCTTCGATTAACGAGCAACAAATCAGACACATTTTTTGACCTTGTACTTTGCAAATATATGCAATGTACCTCAATTATCACGTTCATTTTAGATCTTATTTTCATCTATTAGGTATTCTGTTTTAAACTTTCTGCATTTGTATTCTTTCCTTTTCATGAGTGACTGATTACATCCAAACAACCTAATTACATTGATATTCCATACTATATTATAGCAGGAATAGAATAAAAGAGTATATTTGTTTTTAGAAAACAATAATAAATGAATTTGTCGTGATGAATCTTCCTAAAGATTTTATTGAGCAATCTCAAGCAATTCTCGGAGAAAATGAATTTAAAGCTTTTGAAAAGGCTTTGGAAAGTGAAACTCCTGTAAGTGTACGAATCAATGATACTAAGTCTTCTGTCGAAGAATTGGCTTATCTCAATATCTCTGCTCCTGTTAAATGGTCTCAATCCGGATTTTATTTAAAGGAACGGCCTTCTTTTACGTTTGACCCGCTTTTCCATGCAGGAACTTACTATGTTCAGGAAGCATCGTCCATGTTTATTGAACAGGCTCTTCGCAGATACGTTTCCGAACCTTCTGTACACCTCGATCTGTGTGCGGCTCCGGGCGGAAAGACTACCCTTGCCTATTCCGTTTTACCCGAAGGCAGCTTCGTGGTTTGCAATGAGATTATGAAGAACCGGTCGAATATTCTTGCTGAAAACATGACTAAGTGGGG
>JBOFKE010000194.1:0-4699 GCA_051657185.1 Bacteroidales bacterium
AGAACTTCAGATTTGCTGATGACTTCTTTCAGATTTGCGGTCACCCGCAACACCCTTGTCATTCGCTAATGTTTCCTATCAACTCGGCACATACAGGAACTTGCATCCTGCTAGCTTAATACCATGCCCGACATACAAAAAAGAGGCTGTCTAACAATACAGTTAGACAGCCTCTTTAATCTTTAAATTTTGAAGCTTTATTAATTGCGTTTAGCAACAACAAATAAAACTTTATTGTCAGCACCAACGAAACCAACTTTACCATCTTTCATTGTCTCAACAGATTTCACTTCAGACAAAGCTTTCAAGAATTCTGTTTCTTTATCCATATTAGGACAAGCCATCATTGTAGTAGCAGTTGCAGGGAAAGAGATATCTGATTTAATCGAATCAGAAGTAACAATTTGTCCCATCAAACGATTACATCCTCCACTACCGGCTAGACGGTTATCCTGGAAATTAAAGTCCAAATAAGGAGTTTCTTCAGATGGAGTGATTGATGCGCCATTCAATTCAACAACATTCCAAGCTCCGCTTAATGTTTTTGCATCCAATACTTCTTTTTTAGCATCGCAAGAAGCAAACGTCAAAGCTGCAACAGCAACTAATGATAATAAAACCTTTTTCATAGAATAAGTTATTTGTGATTAAGTATTTTCTAAATTAAAAATCATTCATAAAACAATCAGTAATGATATAAGTTTACAAAATCCTCTTAATTTAGACGTTTAGACAGACAACTTAACCAAACAGTTAAAAAACAAGCTCTGCATCATTCACTGATGCAGAGCTTGCTGTATTGAATTATAATTTTGCGATCTCTTTGATCACGCTCATAATATCAGCAGCTAAAGCTTCAGCTTCATCCATTGTAGCAGCTTCGGCATAAATACGAATGATAGGCTCTGTATTCGATTTTCTTAAATGAACCCATTTTTCAGGAAAATCAATTTTCACACCATCAATATCGTTGATTTCGTATGCCGCATAGCGCTTCTTAACTTCTTCAAGGATTGCATCTACGTCAATACTTGGAGTAAGTTGCACTTTTTGTTTAGCAATACAATAAGGAGGGTATTCTGCTTTAAGAGCAGTAACACTTTTCTTTTTGTTTGCCAGATGAGTAAGCAATAATGCAATACCTACTAATGCATCACGACCGTAATGGCTTGCCGGATAGATTACTCCACCATTGCCTTCACCACCGATTACTGCATTTGTAGCTTTCATCTTTTCGACTACATTTACTTCGCCGACAGCAGAAGCATTGTAATCACAATTATATCCGCGTGTCACATCGCGAAGAGCTCTTGTCGAACTCAGGTTAGACACCGTATTTCCGGGTGTCTTAGACAATACGTAATCAGCAACAGCTACAAGTGTATATTCTTCGCCAAACATAGAGCCATCTTCACAAACGACAGCCAGACGATCCACATCAGGATCGACCACAAAGCCAATGTCAGCTTTTCCGTCTTTCATAAGCGCAGAAATTTCTGTCAAATGCTCCGGAAGCGGTTCCGGATTATGCGGAAACTCTCCATTCGGTTCACAATATAATTTCTCAACTTTAGCAACACCTAAAGCTTCAAGTAAAGCCGGTAAAGCTTCACCCCCTACCGAGTTTACGCAGTCGATAGCCACTTTAAAGTTTGCATTACGAATTGCATCTACATCTACAAGATCAAGGGCTAAGACACTCTCGATATGTTTTTGTGTATATGTTGTATCAATTGTTTCTTTGCCTAAAGCATCAACTTCTGCAAAATCAAAATCCTCCGCTTCTGCAAGCGCCAGAATTTCTTTACCTTCAGCAGCATTAAGGAATTCACCTTTTTCATTCAGAAGTTTAAGTGCATTCCATTGTTTCGGATTGTGACTTGCTGTGAGAATAATACCACCGCAAGCATTCTCCATTGTTACAGCCAACTCTGTTGTAGGCGTCGTTGCCAATCCGATGTTTACAACATCAAAGCCCATACCCATTAATGTTCCAACAACAATGTGCTGAACCATTTCACCAGATATACGGGCATCGCGACCCACTACGATTTTATTCGTGTTTACAGTTGTTGTTCTGCGGATGAAAGTAGCGTAGGCAGAAGTGAATTTTACAATATCCAAAGGATTTAACCCCTCGCCTGCTTTACCTCCGATTGTTCCTCTGATTCCGGAAATAGATTTAATAAGTGTCATATTAGAATTATTGAATTTGTGTGTATTCCAATTTAGGGTAATACAATGGAACCACAGTTTTCTGCTGATCCGGCAAACCTGATTTAGATCCGATAATCATTTTCACGATTGCCCCCTTACCTATTTTATTAAGAGGTAAAGCCCAACCTAAACATCCTCCATCGGAAGTTGAATACGGGTCAGAGTATGTAAACTGATATGGTTGAGATCCTTCCGGGAAAATATTATTACGGAAGAATATTGTATTATCTTTTATATTATAAACATCTGCCATACGTACATACACAATAGAGCCATCTTTAGCCATCTTTGTCGTATCGCCATAAGAAACTACATGAATATAAACTTCATTTACATCAGCATCATTGTAACGTTGATATTTATAATAAACCTTCTCGCCAAACTTTTCAGGAAACTCGTCAACGATAATCAATGAACTATCTCTGATAAATTTCTTAACCGCATCTTTCTCTTCTTTTAAAAGTTCAGAGTAGGATTTCGTTTTGCTACATGACGTTGCCATCATTGCTCCCATAAGCATTAATGAAACGAAATAAAATATTTTTCTCATCTGTATATTATTAATAGATTTATTACTTACATATAGTCCGGAAGAACTTTTTTAAATAGTTCTACGGCTTCATCCATAGACGCATACCAACTTCCGCCCGCGGCATTCTTGTGACCGCCACCATTAAAATACTTATTGGATAATTCGTTTACGGCAATATTTCCAATTGAGCGGAATGATATTTTGATTTTTCCAGCTTGTCTGTCTTCTTTAAAAAGAACAGAGCAGTTGACTCCTTTAATATCCAATGGTATATTGACCAAACCTTCTGTGTCGCCTTTCTGACAATTGAAATGCAACATTTCCTCCTCAGTCAATGTTATTATTGCGCATTGTAAAGTCGGGATAACTTTCATTTTTTCGTAGATAATATATCCACGAAGTCGCATTCTGTCTAAAGACTCATTTTGATATACTCTGCGGTATATTTCATCTTTATTGATTCCCTTTTTGATAAGCTCTGCTATGATGTAGTATATCTCAGGTGAATCTGAGTTATACGAAAAACGACCTGTATCTGTCATCATGGCAGTATATAGAGCCTCCGCACAATACTTATTGATCTCCTCAAAATATCCCATGCGACAGATTAATCGAAAAGCGACTTCGGCTGTAGCACACATAGATGGATAAGAGATCGAAACATCAAATGTTTGATCCGGATCTAAATGATGGTCAATAAGTATTTTTTTTGCAGTTGATTTATCAAGCAGTTGTCTTAGATTCTCTCCGACCCGATGATGTGAGTTAAAATCCATACATAAGATCAAATCAGCAGCTTCGAAAGCTTCAATAGCATATTGCGGATATCTGTCATAGAGTAGAATATCCCCACTTGCATTTAACCAATTCAGAAAATCAGGAAAAGCATCCGGCAAAATTACCTGAACATCTTTTTCCAATTCGAGTAAGAAATGGTACATTGCCAATGAAGAGCCTACCGCATCTCCGTCCGGTGAGGTATGAGATACGACTATAATCTTCTGACTCTTTTCGATTAACTTCTTAGCCTGTTGAATTTTAGACTCTTCAATTATTTTACTTATCATACTATTACAATTATTATTGACAAAAATAAGAAATTATCTCTTTTTGTCATCAATAATTGCGTATTTTGAATCAAAAAAACTAAAAATCAGTAATTAGCAGTGCCTCTTTGATTGCTTTACGAATTTCGAATGCTTCTTTTTTATCTTCTTTCAGCAGAGATAAGATAAATGTAATATACGCCTCCTTTGTACTGATTCCGCACATTTGAAGAATACGACTTCGGGGTAATAATCCTTTTTGATTATAAACGCGTAATATATCATTATAGTTACCTTTATCAATATACTGTTGAAATTCTGTTATCAGATTCTCATAGATAGATTTTGTGTTGTAATTTTCTGTGAGTTTTGATATGTGATCTTCCAGTTCAGAAATATCAGTAACTCTGCGATCAATCATAAGCTCTATTTGTCTTCTTACCCGATGACGCGTGTGCAACAGAGCTTGCGATTGAAGATCTTCATGAAACAATCTCAGGACATTCTGTTTGAGTTCAGAAAATACAATATCGGGATTCTTTAACATTCTTGTTGCAACAGCCTTGATTACAGGCTCAAGCATCAGAAAATTCTCTACTTCAGCTACCTCCGGTACATAAATATTGTTACGTCTCAGATAATCTACCTCATCATTCGTCCGCCGGTCTCGATCGACAATCCCATGAACCTTCATTAGATGAAAACGGAGTTGTTCGGCAAAAGCTTTGGTTGTTTCAATTACTTTGGTACATCCGCCGAGAGCCTTCACGGTATGATCTGTAAAAATAAACGGATAGAGTTTACTGTCAATACTATTGTGTTCGGTTCCTTCTATAAACAAGAGCGGTTTACGGCTACCGAGAATCTCCATATAAAGATCTTCGGGTATGTTTTCGAAAGAGGT
>JBOFKE010000195.1:0-3610 GCA_051657185.1 Bacteroidales bacterium
CAGTCCCGAAGCCAATTTCTAACACATCAATAATCTCTTCATCAGAGGCTTGAAAACCTGTCTTTATAAATACATGGTCTGACTCTTGCACAGCACCATGCACACTATGATAATGTTCATCTAATTCGGGAACATACAAGGTATGACTTCCATCTTCAGTCAGAACTGTTTCTATTTTTCTTTCAGACATATTGTTAAATATGAGAATTTGATCGTTTTTGCAAATGTAGCACAAATGGATAAAAAGCACTATTTTTGCAATCTAATATTCTAACAGGACTGAAATCAGGGATACTGTCTGACAGACTCCCTGTTTCAATATAAATATCGATAATGAAAATCAGAAATATAGATTTAGGAAATAATCCTATTTTACTTGCTCCGATGGAGGACGTAACGGATCAATCATTTCGCTTGATGTGTAAACGTTTCGGGGCTGATATGGTTTATACGGAATTCGTATCTAGTGATGCACTGATTCGCGCCGTAAAGAAAACAGAGCAGAAACTGACTATCAGTGATGAAGAAAGACCTGTCGTTATCCAGATCTATGGTAGAGAAGTGGATGCAATGACAGAAGCTGCAAAGATCGTTGAGGAGGCTAAACCCGATATCATAGATCTTAACTTCGGTTGTCCGGTTAAACGTGTAGCCGGAAAAGGTGCAGGTGCCGGGATGCTTCGTGATGTTCCCCGAATGTTGGACATCATCAGCTCAGTTGTTAAATCCGTTAATATCCCCGTAACTGTAAAAACAAGATTAGGCTGGGATCATGATTCAAGAATCATTGTGGATCTTGCTGAGAAAATACAGGATTGCGGAGCTGAGGCTTTAGCTATCCACGGTCGTACTCGTAGCCAGATGTACACAGGTGAAGCTGACTGGACTTTAATTGGAGAAGTCAAGAATAATCCGCGTATGCATATTCCGATTATCGGTAACGGAGATATAACAACTCCTCAGCGGGCTAAGGAATGTTTCGATACATACGGAGTCGATGCCATTATGGTTGGCAGGGCAAGCATCGGACGCCCATGGGTATTCGGTGAGATTAAACATTATCTCGAAACAGGAGAAGAAATGCCTGCCATGTCTTTTGATGCAAAACTGGATGTATTGAAGCAACAAGTAATACAAAGCGTGGAACGATTGGACGAATTCCGTGGTATTCTTCATATCCGCAGACACCTTGCTGCAACTCCTATATTCAAAGGTATTCCGAATTTCAGAGATACCCGCATAGCAATGCTTCGTGCCAATACGGTAGAAGAGCTTTTTCAGATATTCGACACAATTAAAGTAGATTAATAAATAAAAGAAGCGAAATCCAACAATCCGGGTTTCGCTTCTTTTATTTATGTATTTTGCATCTTTTTATTTGCTACAGAAGTTATATAAACACCCAATATAATAATTGCGGCTGCTATAGGTTGATCCCAATGTAATTTATCTAATTTCATAAAAACAGCTGCTGCAGTAGCTACAACAGGTATCAGATACTGATACATTGCTACCAACTCATGTCCGATTCTTTTCACAGCTACCGGAATCAGCAAATAAGATATAAATGTTGGAAACAAAATAACAGATGCAATCAACAATACAGGTTCAATCGGCGGATGATGCCATATCGGAGCCACCTTTATTTGTAAAAAAGTAAAAGGTATCGTCAAGACACAACAACTTAAGAAAGTCCAGCGCAAAAGCGTAACCGGTTTATATTTCGTTGATGTCTTTTTTATAGAAATCAAATAACAGGCATAAGAGATAGCGCTTAATACACCAAACAAATTACCTTTTAAACTTCGTGATCCGCTTTCGCCATGCCCCATTAAAATAAGCATCAATGCGCCTGCCAGCGATACAATGACTCCCAAAATCTTTAATTTCGATATTTTTGTCTTAAACAAGATCGATGAAAAAACAACTACTAATACAGGCGGCGTAGTCATAATAATCGAAATATCGATAGGAGAACTATACTCTACTCCCAGATTAAACAGATACAGAAAAAAGAACAAGCCGAACATTCCGCTAAATAAAATCAACAGTCTGTCACCTTTCTCGATCTTATCATTCTTCATAAAAAATGAAACGATCCAGAAAAGAATTGTTGCTCCGACTACCCGAAAAAAGGTCGCATCAACTCCTGTAATCCATTCCGGCATCAGGAATTTTAAAACGGGAATATTCAAGCCAAAGAAAAGTGTTGATAAGAACATGGCTAAATGACCCGATAATAACTTATTATCTCCCATCTCAATCTATTGTTTAAATGTATATATCTAAACAATACCCCAAACAAAATAGTTGATTACAAAAAAGGGGAAGAGCTGTATTAACTCTTCCCCTTCTCAATCAATCAAATCATTTATTATTTCTTGATAGGACCTTCTACGTATTCGAACTGTCCTTTTCCTACTAATTTAAATGTCATTGAATAAGTTGTATTCGCGCCATCATAAACAATATATGAAGGAGTAACGTATGTGTCAATGCCATTTAATGGAGCCAAATCAGCATATTTCGCAGGAAGTAATACTTCTCCGAAACATAATTTCATACGGACTTCCATTACTTTAGCCATATCATTTCCGGCAAACTCATTATCACCACGCTCATCTGCCTCAATTAGTTTAGCAGGTGTCTGGTTGAAGTTACCGTAGTGTGAACTTGCACCGAAATAGTATTCTGAGTTATCATATTTAGGATCCATATAAGGCGCTTTATTTGCCTGAATCCATTTAATGATAATTGCATAATCATCTTTTGACAAGTCAAACTTAATCGATGGATCAAAAATCCATTTACTTCCGTCTTGTACGTATTGCTCAGTGACTGTTTCAATCCAGTTATTCAATACAAATACACCGTTAGTAAATACGAACTCATCTACTTTTTGAGTTGAACCTACTTTGTAAACAACTGTACGAGTATCACCCTCTTTTGCATAAGGGTAAGTTTTACCCATAAATACAGGAAGAAGTGCATCCGCTGTAGCCTGATCTTTGAATGAGCCTTTAGCACCCATTGCTACATAATCATCTGCAGATACAACTGTACCGTATTTATAAACTGACCAGTTGCCATTGTAACGCTCTACAAGTACTTCTTTTGTGTAAACAGGATTGATGTAAGAAATTTTCTCTTCACCTAACTGGATATCATCAACCTGGTAAGTAGATGTTTCATCTGTTGTACCATTACCTGTATACAAGAAAGCAATATGAATTGTTTTACCTGCATATTTAGCAAAGTTAGATTCGATTTTTACAAATGCACCATCAGTTTCACCTACAGGTAAATTCAATTCTGATGAAATATCAGTCCATGTCGCTGTTTCAACATTATCTGTAAAGTTTTCAGAAATCAATACTTGCAAACCTTCATGGTTTTGTGTATTATTTCTTACCTGAACATCAAAAGAGAAAGTTGGATTATCTCCGTTAGCAATAACTAATTCAGGAGATACCATCCATCCTTTAGTAACACCTTCAGCTTTAAAAGCTGAGAACTGCATATATTGTCTTCCTCCATATGTTCTTACCTGCCATCTATATGTACCTTCCGTCGCAACATTAGTCCACCCGGGAACATCATACGATTTATC
>JBOFKE010000196.1:0-4487 GCA_051657185.1 Bacteroidales bacterium
CCGGATCTTGTATGATACACTAAATAATCAATCGATTGTGTTCCTTCAAAATCGAACTCCAGCACAACCGGAAATTTAGCTGATTGACTCCATACAGAATGATAAAAACCATTATTCTGCCCCATGATGCCATCAAAACATTTATCAATTCCTTGTCCAGGTTGATTTTCACTCGCTTTTCCTCCGGTCGGAATGATACTGATATCTCCTTCCAGAATAATATCATCCATATTTCCATCTTTTGACTTTTGATATATCAGGCAGACAGCTTTTACATCCGGATTACCTTTTTCGTGAACGATAATAGTATCTTTCCGATCACTGTATTTATCATTTGCAAGCACAGCAAACTGATGATCCGTATCAACCATAGCCTTCGTGACAATCGGAGAAATCCATTTATTGGATTCATCAATCTTTATTTCATATTCGATATTGGACGTAACCGTCAAAGTTATTTCCTGCTCATTATTTGGCAGATTAAACTCTGATTTGCTCAATAATATTGCAGGTCCGTATCCTAACTGCTTTACTTTAATCTCATAGTTCTCTACAGATGATTTCACTGAAATCATTGCTTCACGCACATCCCTTTCTTGATTCTCCAGAACCAGCAGCTGAATTTCACTACTTCCTGATTTTGAAACCAGACACCACTCCTTATCTGAGCTTACACTCCATTCCGATGTCTCAATATTAGTTTCTATCTTTATAATACCGCTTGTTTTTTCTTTGGTAAAATCAAAAGAAAGGTACCGATCAGGGATAACAAATTTCGAAGATTCTTTTACTTCTTCTGTCTGACAAGAAAAAAGAGAAATACAGAAGATCATGACTAAACACTGGATTACATTTCTCATAAGCATTAATTTTTAAAACAATAAAAGGTTTATAAAAAGGGGGAATAAAGCTATCCAAACCTCATCCCCCCGTTTTTCTAATTATTTAAAAGACTAAACGTAATACTTACTCTCCCCATAACTTAAACTCACCCATCGAGAAGTATTTATTTTCGCCTGCTGTACTTACAGGCACTTCAAAACGTAAATACTGATAAGCTGTCTCCGACAAGAATATCGGTGTTGTATAAGCTGTTTTTGCTGTTTTTGGTAAACCGTTATCAAAAATCTTAATTTCCGTATAGTCGGTACCGTTATTACTACCTTTTACAACAATTTTCTGCGGTGCCTGATTACCACTGTTATGTCGGGTGTAATACTGGAATTTGATCAAAGAAACCGGATTATTAAGTTTCACCTCAAAGTAATGCGGAGGATTCGGAACAGATACACTCCATGCTGAATGGAAGTAAGTGTCTAAATTCCCGTCAATCAAAGCAGAGATAGGACCTTCTGATGGTTCTTGTGCATTTGTGGTCAACATACCTGCATTCAAAGTAATTGACTGCGGAGCATATGACACTTTCAAAAGACACACATCTTTTCCTTTTTCAATTTCAAAGGTCTCTTTTGTACAATCCGTCAATCGTAATGGTAACATATAGTCACCAGGTATGATTTTCGATTTATCAATTTTAATCGGGTTTTCTGCACTGCTGTTTCCGTCGGTGAACTTCACAGTCGGATCAAACTCATAAGCCTCCTTCGGCAGAATTGCATATTTTACAGTACTTCCCTCATTAAATTCATCCAATAAAGTCGGGTCAACTTCCAACGTACAGTTAAAATCCCATTGATTTGCCAAAGGCATTTCTGTAGAGAGCGTAAACGTAGAAATATCAGGTGAATTTACATCAACCAGAATATCTTGTTCTCCTGCTTCTTTCAGATAAAGCGTTGGTATAATTACATCCGGAGTAATAAACATTTTATTCAACTTCGAATTAATAGAATCTTTCGAATCGACTAATTCAAGAGGTAATACATAGTTTATTCCCGGCTCTAAATCATAGATTTTATCTGTATAGAATTCAACGTTAACAAGCTTCACATCCTCACTCGAAGTAAAAGATAAAACCTGAGTCGGGTCCATACTATAACATGATGCAGGTAAAGCTACATAGTTTGTCGCATGCATTTCATTGTAAATATTCAAAGCTGCATCTGACATGATCTGTGACGTTACTTTTGCTGTCGCTTTTAAGTTATACCCACCCTTATTTACTACTATATTATAGTCTGCATTCTCTCCTGTTTTATATAAAGTGACAGGAACATCTCCTGCATTTTTGTAGTAAAGGATGGTTGAATAATCTTCCAGATACTGATCCTTATTATCATCACATCCTATGAATAAAGAAGATACAGCAAGAAGAGTCATTGCGACAAATCCTATTTTATGTTTCATTGTTTTGGATTTTTACGTTTTAATAATTCTCTATCGCGATATTTCCGTAAACGGATTACCACCCATAGTTTTGAACTAGTAATTTATTTCTGTCCAACTCTCTCTGAGAGAATGGATACAGGTAATGATTTGGTCTGAAGACACGTGTTTCGAAAACCGTTCTTGTCCAGAACGCATCCGGTGTATCCGTTGCATTTTTGGCAGGAACTGTTGTATCCATACCATACATCGGACCTCCGTCTGTTTTTTCTGCAATCATCCAGGTACGTGTATCGAAATATCTGTGATTTTCATAAACCAACTCAACTCGTCTTTCGGCACGAACCAATTCGATCAGACGATCTGTCGATGATCCCGGGTAAACCTGTAAGATAGGAGGAACCCCTGCTCTGTCTCTTAAATCATCCCACAATTCCATCGCTAGTGCCTCGTAACCTCCCGGTAGAGATACTCCGCGTTTTTTACATTCCAAAACAGCCTCTATAAAGTTTAGATACATCTCTCCCAAACGGAAAGTAGGGAAAACGATATTACCCCATTGTCCGGCAGATGAATTTTGCGTATGATCATAGAAACGATTGATTAAATAACCAGACTTCGGATAATCATGTGATTTATTTCCGTTCCCGTTTTTCGCAAAGGATATCAACGTTTTTGCATCTCCATGGAACCACTCTGTATCACCAAAGAAAACAGAGATATAGAAACGAGGCTCACGGTTTTTGTACATATTAGGCATGTTTTTTGTAAATGATTTTACACCACCCCATGCCGGATAAGTCCAGGAACTTTTACCTTCTTCTGAATAACCGGATGTTTCATCAATCAGCGGCTCTCCGTTCGATTTATATCCTGTTATCGGATATTTTCCATTATTCATTGCAAATGCATCAACCTGCTGCTGAGTCGGACCAACTCCCCCATAGGCAGTTCCTGCCACTCCGGTAGGTACCGTGTGTACACTTACATTATAACGACCTTTACGACCCGTAGTCCAGATCAATTCTGAATTCCAGTCTGCTTGCGTAATACCTAACCAGTTTTCATACGGATTCGAACCATCCCCTTTGCGATAAAGCTCATAAAGCGGATTATCAATCAGAACTTTTGCAGCATTGGCTGCTTCCAGCCATTTATTTGCATCATAGGTCTGAGGGAACAAATTACGTCCATCCGGATTGATCAAACCTGCATATAATTTATTTCCATTAAACAGGTCACGGGCTGAATAAAGTTTCAAGCGAGCTATAACAGCCTGACAAGCCCCTTTTGTTGCTAATCCTTTTTCACGGGCAGTACCCCATCCGTCTTTCATGTTCGGATCGTTTGCACACGCTGTCATTTCATCAACAACATACTGCACACACTCATCCCATGTATTACGTGGTCTTTCTAAAGCTTCTGTTGATGCTGTAAAATCTAACAATTCGTCTCCAACCAAGAATACCGGTCCATAGATACGAAGCATCAAAAAGTAATAATACGCACGTGCAAAACGGCTTTGTACTTTCCATTCTCCCAGTTCGCCGGGAGTCAAAAGCGGATCATTACATCTGTCGGCATTCTGCATAAAGATATTACACTCACGAATACCCTGATAGTAAGCCTGCATTTTATAATAAGGCACGTTTGAAGGATTCCACGATCCGAAGTTTATCCAACGTGTATCACGATTAAAAGTAACCGAACCTTCATCCGAAGCACCCTGCCAGGGTGAATAGTTAAAATCGTCCGCATCATTCGGCAAAAAGCTCATTGTATGCAGCCAATACTGACGTGTAGTGCTACGTTGAGTCCAGATTTTATCGAATGTTAATGCTTCATCTTCCTGCTTATCTAAGAAACTTTCACAAGAGGTACTTACACCTGCTGTACATAGTATAGATAAAGCTATCATCCCTCTATATATCAATTTATTGAATTCCATTGTGTTCATTTTTTTAGAAGTTAGCTGTAATACCTAAAGAAACAATTCTTGATGGTGGATATCCCGAACCATCTCCGTTCCCTTTTTCAGGATCCCATAATTTAAACTTGCTGAAAGTAGCTAAGTTATTTCCTGCCATATAGACACGGAAGTTACTAAGGAATGTAGCTTTTAATACTGATTTAGGCAATGTGTAACCAATTTCTACATTTTTCAAACGTAAGAAGCTACCATCTCTTAATGTTGCTGTAGA
>JBOFKE010000197.1:0-2506 GCA_051657185.1 Bacteroidales bacterium
TAAGACTATATGGGTCTTTCGAACTGAAAACAGCAATCAAGTAACCTACATAACTCAATGGAACGCCGGGCAATACAGGTAAAACAGAGCCAATGATACCCAAGATACCACATAAGACTGCTAATACGATAAAAATATATTCCATAATTATGCATTTGAAGTGTTAGACACAAACTACTTTGTCCGAATCCTATAGGCGAAGCATTAGCTCTACACCGAATTACGGATTCGCTCTCCCCGCAAATATAAAAAAATAAGGAGAGACTTTTCTGCCTCTCCCCATTGATCTTCATTTAACCTATTTATCAAAATCAATTTCAAATTTTTCAGCTCCGAATAAATTCATACCTAATTTATTCATCACATATTTAATAGCCAGCTGCCCTTTTACAGAGTTGCCCGAACCATCCAAAGGAGGAGCAAAAGATGCTATTCCGAACAGTCCCGGCAGTACACCCATGATACCACCGCCAACTCCTGTTTTTGCAGGGATACCCGATTCGTAGATCCAGTCTCCCGTATGTTCGTAAAAACCGACTGTAGAGATCAGAGATGTAATCTTCGGTGTCAATGAAGCATCAAAAACTTTCGTTTTAGTCACCGGATTTGTTCCGTTGTTTGCAATCGTTGCACCCGCAATTGCCAGCTGACTTGCCGTAACGCCTAAAGAACATTGGCGCGTGTACAAATCAAGAGCCGTATCGGGGTTATCGTAAATACGACCATAATTTTTCAACAACCAGGTAATGGCTTTATTATTAAAGTTCGTATCAGACTCCGACTTATAAAGTTCGTCTATTAATTGAGGAGCACTACCGCATAATTCGGTTATATTATCTACAATAGCTTTCCATTTTCCATCCGAATCCCCAAGAGGTTGAACCATACTACATGCACTGATTGCACCTGCATTTACCAATGGAGTCGAAGGATGATCGTTTTCCAACAGAATCGCATAAATCGAATTGAACGGAAGACCTGTCGCATCAGCTCCGATTTTTTCCAAAAGTGTTGCAGCCCCATATTGACGTAATACCAGAATTGCTGTATGAACTTTGGAAACCGATTCAATACCGAAAGCAAATTTTGTATCTCCTACTTCATACACTGTGCCGTTAGGAAAACAAATTGCTAAACCGAATAAATCAGAAGGAACATTCGCTAAATAAGGAATATAATTTGCATTTGCACCCTCTTTGTTTGGTTTAAATTTCTCATAAGCCTCATTTATTGCAGCTTTAATTTGAGAAAACGTTATTCTGGTAATCATAATTTAATTTAGTTAAAGGTTTAGGTTAGTTGTTTAAGCTACTAATAAAACAGAGTTCTTTCTTTTTTGTTTACAACCCATTCCAAAATATCCCATCTCAAGAATCGTTTTTTCTGGTTTTAACTTCTTTCTTCACCTAATTTTAATACATTTGTTTGCGTAATATTCTAATCAAATCTGCATATATATTTATGAAAAAGACACTTTTACTGGTATTAGCAATTACCCTCTCTACCAGTCTATCTCGTGCCGATGAAGGAATGTGGCTTCTACCTCTTTTGAAGCAACAGAAATTTGATGAAATGAAGCGAATGGGACTTAAGCTGGATGCTGAAGACATTTACAATCCCGATTCTGCTAGTATTAAAGATGGAATAGTAATTTTCGGTGGTGGCTGTACCGGTGAAATGATCTCACCGGAAGGACTTCTTATTACCAATCATCATTGCGGCTATGGACAGATTCAACAACACAGTTCGGTTGAAAATGACTACCTGACAAATGGATTCTGGGCAATGAATCGCAGCGAAGAGTTATCTAATCCGGGACTTACCGTTACTTTCATTGAAGCTATTGATGATGTAACTGACTATGTCATGTCGGAATTAGTGAAAGACACCGATCCGAACAGCATGAACTTTCTTTCGCCTAAATACCTGAATAATCTGGCTGCCGAGAAATACGGAAAAGAAAAACTGGCAAACGATAACGGTATTGCTGTAGAGATAAAACCTTTTTTCGGAGGTAACAAATATTACATGTTCACCAAAAAGATCTATTCGGATGTCCGTCTGGTCGGAGCCCCGCCTTCATCAATCGGAAAATTCGGAGCAGATACAGACAACTGGATGTGGCCCCGTCATACGGGAGATTTCTCATTATTCAGAGTTTACGCCGATGCCAACGGAAATCCGGCGCCCTATTCTCCGGACAATGTGCCGTTACGTCCGAAACACTGGTTCAAAATCTCAACCAAAGGAGTCGAAGACAACAGCTTCGCTATGATCATGGGATTCCCGGGTACAACCAATAAATTCTATACTTCGTGGGAAGTGGCTGAAAGAAAAAATATCGATAACGATGTTCGCATCAAAGTTCGTGATCTCCGTCAGAAAGTAATGCTTGACGAAATGCTGAACAATCCGAAGGTTCGTATTCAGTATGCCAGCAAATATGCCGGTTCGACCAATGGACACAAGAATGCAATTGGCAGCAGCTGGGCAATCGATATGCGTG
>JBOFKE010000198.1:0-3246 GCA_051657185.1 Bacteroidales bacterium
GAGGTTACAAAGGAAGTTCTTTTAAAAGTTCTCGAAGCAGGACGACTGGCTCCGTCGGCAGTGAATTATCAGCCATGGAAGTTTTTTGTGGTAAGAAGTGAGGAGAAGATGTCTGCTCTTCATGCATCTTATCCGCGAGAATGGTTCTCAAAGGTTCGCCAGTGTATCGTTATTTGTGCGGACACGAACGCGGCTTGGGTAAGAAAGCAGGATTCGAAGAGTCATGCAGATATCGATGCTTCGATTGCAATCGATCACATAACGCTAGAAGCAGCGGATTTGGGATTGGGGACTTGCTGGATATGTAATTTCGATCCGGAGAAGTGCAGAGAAGCTTTGGGGCTTACAGACAATCTGGAGCCGACAGCTATCATCTCTATCGGTTATCCGGGCGATGAAGAAGTCTGGAATACGCCCAAGAAGAGAAAAGAATTAGACGAAATTGTTGAATGGATTTAAGCAATATCTTATGAATAAATTAACAGGCCTGTTGGTGCTCATTGTCGGCGGTGCAACTTTTACTTCGTGTGGAGTGGAAGGTTGTGACGAGCCTATGACAGTAAATGCAGGTGTGACATTTGTCAATAAACAGACGCAGGCAATTGCTTTGACCGAAGTGACAGTTTCGGGAATAGGAGCACCGAACGACTCAATCCTTTATAATAAGGTGACGAATGTGAAATCTGTGGATTTGCCTTTAAGAATTACGGGTGAAACAACATCATATGCATTCAGGTTTAAGGCTATCAATCCGGATACGCAGGAAGCCGTTTATATCAATGACACATTGCATATAAATTATACCAATACGAATTATTTTATTTCCGAAGATTGCGGTTGTCTGGTTTACCATACACTGAAGTCAATAGGTTATACAAAGCATTTGATTGATTCGGCCTATATTTATCAACCTGAAATAACGAATAAGTATGTACAAAATATTTTGCTTAAGTTTTAGTCTTCTGTACTTATTGGTGTTTTCGGAAGTCCGGGCTCAGCAAGCAAAACCACAAACAGCAACTCCGGCAGTTGTGGACTCCAGTGCCATGTTTAACGGCATATTTGTCAGTGCGGATCTGGCAGGCCCTGTGATGTATCTGTTCAATCAGGACAAGCTTCAGACGGAGGTAGCCATTCAGGCAGGATTTAAGAACAGGTTTTATCCGGTTATCGAATTGGGACTGGCAAAGGCGGAGATAGAAAGCGATGAAGGGTTTACCTTCAAAGCCAAGCCTTCGATGTATTTTCGTACAGGACTCGATTATGCGATTGTGCGTAAGCAGGGGAATATGTTTTTTATGGGATTGCGCTACGGTGTATCCCGTTCGAACTATGATATTTACAATATTACGCAATTCAACGATTACTGGGGCGAAACGCAGGTTGTGGATATTCTGAATCAGAAAGCTACAGCTCAGTTTGCACAGGTCGTAGCAGGGATACGGGTGAAGATGCTTAAGAATCTTTATCTGGGATGGAATGTCAGATACAGTCTTCTATTCAGTACGACGGAGCAGGCAAACAGCCGCATGTGGTTTATTCCGGGATATGGGATAAACAACAATAATTCAAGTGCTGCAATGATGCAATTTCAAATTACTTACAAATTACCATTCTTCGGTAAAGACTTAAAATAAATATGAGCATAGCAGAAATATTGCTTATTGCAGTAGGTTTATCTATGGACAGTCTGGCTGTATCGATTGCAGCAGGGATTGTCATGGACAAGTTCAAAATCAGAAATATCTTGCGTATAGCCTTTTTTATGGCTCTTTTTCAGGGAGTCATGCCTTTTTTGGGATGGCTTGCAGGAACGAGTTTCAGTAATCAGATACAAGATTACGATCATTGGATAGCATTTGTATTGCTGACGCTTTTAGGCGCGAAAATGATCAAGGAAGGACTTTCAGGAGATGAGGAAGAAGCTGATTTTGACCCGACAAAAATAATAACGATCATAAGTCTGGCTTTTGCAACAAGCATTGATGCGCTGGCCGTAGGTGTTTCATTTGCATTTTTGAATATCAAAGTCGCTATGCCGATCGTGATAATCGGTATTACGACGTTTCTGTTCTCTTTTCTGGGTGCTACATTCGGAACGAAATTCGGGAACAAGTATAATTTGCCGATGGAGATTATAGGCGGGATTATACTTATCGGTATCGGTATTAAAATTTTAGTTGAACATTTAGGATTAATATAATAAAGAATATAATATGTCAGACGATAAGAAAATTATCTTTTCGATGGTAGGGGTGAGCAAAACTTTCCCACCACACAAACAAGTATTGAAAGATATTTATTTGTCTTTTTACTACGGTGCCAAGATCGGGATTATCGGTCTTAACGGATCGGGTAAATCGACGTTGCTTAAGATTATAGCAGGAGTTGAAAAATCGTATCAGGGAGATGTCGTATTCTCACCAGGCTATTCAGTAGGTTATCTGGAGCAGGAACCTCATCTGGACGATACAAAGACGGTGAAAGAAATCGTTGAAGAAGGCGTTCAAGGTGTGATCGATGCACTGAAGGAGTACGAAGAAGTAAACATGAAATTCGGTGATCCTGATGTTTTGGAAGATCCGGACAAAATGGATGCGCTGATTAACAGACAAGCAGAATTGCAGGATATTATCGATGCGACCGATGCATGGAATCTGGATAACAAACTGGAACGTGCGATGGATGCATTGCGTTGTCCACCGGAAGATCAATTGGTGAAAAACTTGTCGGGAGGAGAAAGAAGACGTGTAGCATTATGCCGCTTATTGCTTCAGCAACCGGATATTCTATTGCTGGATGAGCCTACCAATCACCTGGACGCTGAGTCTATCGACTGGTTGGAGCAACACTTGAATCAGTATCCGGGTACAGTTATCGCGATTACCCACGACAGATACTTCCTTGATCACGTAGCAGGCTGGATTCTGGAATTGGACAGAGGTGAAGGTATTCCATGGAAAGGAAACTATACGTCTTGGCTGGAGCAAAAGACTAAGCGTATGGAGATGGAAGAGAAGCAAGCCAGCAAGCGACGTAAAACACTGGAGCGAGAGCTGGACTGGGTGCGTATGGCGCCTAAAGCAAGACATGCGAAGGGTAAAGCGCGTTTGAACTCATACGATGCTTTGCTGAACGAAGATACAAAAGAGCGCGAAGAGAAACTGGAGATCTTTATTCCGAACGGTCCGCGTTTAGGAAACAAGGTAATCGAGTCTATCAATGTAGCGAAAGCTTTTGGCGATA
>JBOFKE010000199.1:0-6722 GCA_051657185.1 Bacteroidales bacterium
CATAAATTGGATTTCCACCGTTTGCATATTCTTCAGCACGATAAATAACCGATTCCGGATGTTTCCCGCCCCACCACATTTTTTGTGTTGTCGTAGAAATCAGCGTACCACCTATAGCTCCGTCAATATCAATATTCACTGTAAAGTTCTTTACATTAAATGTATTTTGAAGACCGAAACGCATATCCGGATCAGCATTCCCTATTTTTGTTTTATAAGCACTTTTAGTTGGCAATCCCGTATGCTTATCCAATATTAACTGACCATCAGCACTCTTCTCCCACTCTGTGGCATACATCGCATCAGCCCGGTCATTTAATCTCAAATCGCCAAACTTCTCCTGATTTCCGTATATCCCGGTAAGACGTTTAATATTGGTACTCATGTTTGCCGTCAGATTCCAGTTAAAAGTTTTTCCTCTCACAGGAGCTGCACCTAAAACAAACTCAAATCCGTTAGTCGTATATTCGTTTCCATTCACGTATCTGTAAGGGAAACCTGAAGCTTCTGATATCGGTAACATGATGATACTATTCTCATCCTTCATCCGATAGTAGGTTGCTTCTGCTGTTAACCGGTTTCTCCAGAATGAAACAGAAGCACCAACTTCATAAGAGCTTGTTTTTTGAGGTAAAATATCCGGATTCAGTAATACCGACGAACCGTTTACCGCACTTGGATAAGTAACGGAAGGCATACTTCCGTAGATGATACCATTCTGATAAGTCGGATAAAGAGAATAGGGATTCAAGTCACTCGAAACTACAGCCCATGCACCGTTTACTTTCAGATAATCTACTGCTGCAGGCAGCTTTATAAATTGAGAAAGCATTGTACTTGCCGCTATAGAAGGATAGAAATAAGAATTATTCGAAGAAGATAATGTTGATGACCAGTCATTTCTTCCCGTAAATGTCAGATATAAAGCATCGAAAAGATCCATATTTACCGTAGCATAAACAGACTCGATCGCTTTTTTATTCAATCCGTTCGTTGATCTGACCGGATTCAAGCTGTTACCCATATTAAATATTCCGGGAACGATTAGCCCGTCCGTACTCTGAAACTCATTTCTTTTTTGTCTATAGAACAAAGACGCTCCTGCATTTACTGTATATGAAAAGTTACGCGATAAAGCCTGAGTCCAGGTAGCTAATACATCGGTATTCACATCCAGCTTAGATTGATTCCATATCTTATAATCACCGTTTCTCGAATCTCCGTAATTCATATAAGATTTAGGACTTTTCATGTCTTCAAATGTATCTTCCACACGAGCAGCTGCTCTACCCTGTAAGGTTAATCCCGGCAGAATATCCCAGTTCAAACGGGCTTGTCCGTTGACTGTATTACGATCATGAATCTGAGTTAGCTCATTGGTCGCAAACCAGGGATTATTATACCAGGCATAATTATAATTAGCCTGACGATAACCTTCTGAATCCGGTCTCCAGTAATGGTTTGCAAGATCTTTCCCATTTATATCATTCCCCATCCACAGGAGAATTGTGTACATATGATTTTTGGGTCCGTAACCATAACGGGGATAATTGGGAGAGTAAACTTTATTATAACTTAATGAAGAACTCAACTGAACATTAGAGCTTAACACCCAATTCCCGTTAAAGTTAAGACCACCGTTATTTACTGAGGTATTCGGAACCTGACCTACCTGATTCGAAAAATCTCCGGTAAAGAAATAGCCCGACTTTTCTGTTTTGCTCGAAATAGAGAATGTCGCTGTCGTTATTAATCCTGTTCTTAAGAAATCTCTTAGATTATCATGAGATTCCCAAGCAATCGGAACTCGTTCATAACGGGATCTGTCATCATACTGACTTCCCGAAACATCGCCATACCAAGGTATAACTTCTCCGGTTTCCTTATCCCGAATCGGGCTGTTCCATTGAGCAATCATTACACCCGGACCGAATTGAGGACCCCAGGTCATATCTCCATCCGAAATACCACCGTCAGCCCCATCCCAGAATTCATATTTTCCGTTAGAGCCAGATCCAAATTGATTCTGAGTTTCCGGGAATACGGTAAAGCCGGCTGTCACCATACTTGTCAATCCTACTGATACATTAATACCTTTATCCAAAGCAGATTTTGTTGAAATAAGAATTGCTCCGTCCTTACCTCTCGCTCCATAAAGAGCAGCGGCGGCTGTACCTTTAAGCACATTGATACTTGCAATATTCTCTGCCGATACATCAAACAGATCACTTTCAACTGGCACACCATCTATAACCATTAATGGAGTTTTCCCACGAAGAGAGAATGAGGGAGCTTGAAATATCCCTGTCGGGTTATTTACCGTTAAACCGGCAACTTGTCCCGACAGAGCATTACCTACATTGATTGTTCCCGGTTGCTCCAAAGCCCCTGTATTCACCTGCTGTGTCGTATAACCGAGTTTTTTCTTCTGCTGTCTGATACCGATAGCTGTTACGACTACTTCGTCAATCGCTTCCGTCTCTTCCTTTAATACAACATTAAGAACTTCGTCTTTCGTACTGACCTTCAGTTGCTGAGGAGCAAACCCTATATAAGAGAAGATTAATATACTATTAGCAGGTACCGTAAGATGATAGTGTCCATCTAAATCACTCACAGTCCCGATAGTTGATTCATTTTTGACCTGTACAGTCACCCCCGGCATTGTAAATCCGGTTTGATCACTTACGACCCCTTTAATATTTATATTTTGGGACGTAAGAGTTAGTACCGAGAACAACCCGATAATTAAGAATAAGTACTTTTTCATTTAAATAAGTAGTAGAAGAATGGCTAAATGCCTATTGTGATTATTTTTTTGATTCCCAATTTAATTCAGCAATTATTCAATATACACTTTTCAGAGAAACTCTCTGGAAAAGGATTAACTGACTTTGCTGATCTTTCTTGTATTTACGCAGATTTAATTCAAACGAATCCGTATCACTATCAATAGCTGCTAATGCAACCTGAAACAGATGAGTTCTTAGCTTTTCACATTCATCCAAAGAGTACTCCCCTTTTTTCGTCGCTTTCTTTAAGTATTTGTCCAATGATCGTACCGTATAATATATATCCGGTTTTCGGATCACTGTTCGCTTATTCGGATCCCCGGGTACGACCTCTTCTTTTTGGATATAAACAGCATCAAACTGTTCATTCAGATCTTTAGACGATGCTTTTTCTGCTGAGGCATAAAACTCCCATTTCACATTGTCCGTTACAGTTCCGGCCTCTTTCCCTTCAGCTTTAACAGATATACTATTAATCATAAAGCTGATTAGTACGATTAGAATACTTAAAAATCTCATATGCTTTCGTTTTATTTACGAAGGCAAAGATCGCTTTTCAGTTTTTCATACTACTTTCTTTTTTATGAATAAACGCACTCATTTCAGTTACTTAGCCGTATAGATATTGTAATAAAAAAACATTTATTTGTCACATATTTCAACGATATATCATTAAAACTACAAATAAGTGCTAAAGCAGAACATAATACAGATTTCTGATATATATTTGGAAATAGAATATATAAACAACCCTCAGTAATTATGGAAAACAAAAAAGATACAATCATTATAACAGGTGCTACCAGAGGAATAGGATTAGCACTTGCCGAAGCTTATAACCAAAAAGGATATCAGGTGTACGCTCTCGATATTAAGCAGCACAATAATCTATCACCCAATATTATATTTAAGCAAATAGATCTAAGCTATCCTGAAAACATAGAAGAGGTGTTCAATGAAATAAAAACAGAATCCGGCATTATTAATATACTTATCAACAATGCCGCAATTGCCTATTTCAATAAAGATATACGCGAAACTACTTTTGAAGACTATGACCGGATGATGAATGTGAATCTAAAAGCAGCTTTCTTCGGGTGCAAAGCTTTTATCAAACTTCACGATGCATCACAATACGGCCGCATTATAAACATTGCATCAACCCGATGGGCTCAGAATGAACCTGACTGGGAGCTATATGGTGCTTCAAAAGGAGGAATTGTATCTCTTACCTCATCTCTGGCAATTTCAACTGCCAATACGAATATAACGGTCAATACTATTTCCCCGGGGTGGATCGTTTGTGATAAATACGATCAGCTATCTCCTAAAGAACATAGCTTTCATCCATCCGGACGCGTTGGAAAACCAAAGGATATCGTAAAAGCAGCATTTTATTTAAGTGATAAGGATAATGATTTTGTCAATGGTATCAATCTGATTGTAGATGGTGGTGTTACGAAGAAAATGATTTATGATTAATAAAAAACCTCCGTTATCAGGCGAACTGATAACGGAGGTTTTTTTATTTTTGGCTTAGATAGTTTTGTAATCCTTCCCGACGCAATTTACATGCAGGACACTCACCACAACCATCACCCTGAATCCCATTGTAACAAGTCAGCGTTTCATTGCGGATCAGATCCAGCACACCTAACTCATCCGCTAAAGCCCAGGTTTCGGTTTTGTCAATCCACATGAGAGGCGTATGCAGAACAAATTGCTCGTCCATTGCCAGATTCAGAGTAACATTCAGGGACTTGATAAAAGCATCTCTGCAATCGGGATATCCACTGAAGTCAGTTTGTGAAACACCGGTCACAATATGATTAATCCCTTTCTCGCGAGCAAATACAGCAGCAATACTCAAAAAAAATAAATTCCTACCCGGTACAAATGTATTGGGTACACCTCCTTCAGGTTTCTCCTGATCCATTTCGATCGTTGTATCTGTCAGTGAATTTTGTCCAAGCGTACCGATAAAAGAAACATCCATCAAATGAAATTCAACATTTGCATCCAACGCGATTTTTCTTGCCAGCTCTACTTCATTACTATGCTTTTGTCCGTAAAGGAAACTTAAAGCAACTACTTTCTTAAATTTCTTCTTTGCCCAAAACAGGCAGGTTGTTGAGTCCTGTCCACCACTGAATACTACCAGGGCAACATCTCTGTTCATTTCCATAATCTTGTTTTTTACGTGGTTATTCCAAGCACACGGCTATCCTGTCGAATAGCATCGTATATTACTTACTACAAATGTATAAGAAATAATCCTTACAAAAAAAATCCCTCACCATTCTTTACGTAAAAGAATAATGAGGGAAAACTATCTAATCTAAGTAATCACTTTCTAGAAACCTAGCTCAACCTGAAAACGAATTTCATAACAGTTGTATGAATCACGAGGCATACCTTTTTTATAATTAAAAGAAGCATCAGCCTGTACCTTCAGGTTATGACCCAGAATATATCGGGTCACACCCAGTGTTGTCTGGTTAAAGTATTTGTAACCAATCATAGGTCTTACTTCCTGATCAGGAATCAATGTAGAGTTACGCGCAGCGATTTCCCATTTACTCGGAAAAATATAACTTGTCTGTACATTCACACCATTACCTGTATATACCGTTTGATCAATTTCATCACCAACGCGAATAAAGGGATCATTACATACGCGACCCATCCAGTCTGTATAGAAAGCAAACCCATTATATTTAAAAATAAGATCAAGGTAATAATTTGATAAATTACGACTTTGTTTATCCACAATCAAATCTCCGGTCTGACCTCTTAATCTCAATGCACGATCATTAAAACTGTATCCGCCGGCAACCAATAATTTAGGTTTATCTTCACGCTCATAGTCACCTTCAAAAACATCTCCTAACGCTTTGAATCGTCCCATTGGAAACAATTCAAGTCTTCCCGTATAGGCAAAACCACTTTTTTCTGCACTTTGGAAGTTACGACCATCTCCGCTTGTAACAGACCCTCGAGCTACAATGTTGAAATCTGCGAATAAACGCTTATTGTATTCTCCAAAGAAACCGAAATCACGGTCAATATTAAATTCTGAGTTTACAATAGAACGATCAACAAACTGCAATGCACTTGAAGAGTTCATACGCGCACGGTTGGCTTTAATTTTTGTCTGACCGAAACCAATATTCCATGTTGAATTCGGAATATAATAAACCATCGCATCGCGGACGATATTCATATTCCCGTTAACCGGTTTAGCATCATACGGAGTAAAACCAAGCTGAATAGAGTAAGTTAGTTTTGGTGAATAGATATAACCGTCAAAACGTAAACGCAAACGTTTCACCTGCGCTTCCGTTTTTTCTAAAGAGAAGCGATCATTAAATGACATGCCTACCATATTTTGCATACGAAAACGCATAGTCAGTTTATACCATTTATCCTTTGGTTGAAAGGTTACTCCTTTACCGACTTCAATATTAGGCATATTGCGGATTTGATCCAGCAATGGATCATGCGCCGGAAGTACATAAACGGAATCTTCATCAAACAAAGATTTAAAACGGTTTTGTGCTTGCATGGACGGAGCTATGGCCAGCAAGAATAGAAGAATTAGAATAAAAGGAATTCTGTTTGTCTGTTTAATTAGCATAATGTGTTGTTGTTTTATCGTGAGCAAAATTAGAATAAAGGCTAAACCGGAACAAGCGATTTTGATTACATTGCAATTACATTTCTGTTACATAGGTATATAGCTATTCTTACAATCATATTAAGATTCTCTATATTCACACCAACCGACACGACGTAAATATTCACAGTCACACAAATTTACAAATAACTAAATCGTTGTCTTATAATAAATAAACAGAGATCAGTCTTTATTGTTTAAGGTTCATATCTTTATAGGACTCTGAATTCTAATCTAATGGGAGAACTAACTAT
>JBOFKE010000200.1:0-1511 GCA_051657185.1 Bacteroidales bacterium
TTAAAGACATTTAATCAACTGGATTTACGTGTCGATAAATTCTTTTTCTTCCGTAAACTCATGTTCGGGGTATATGTAGATTTACAGAATGCCTTAAACACCAAGTACCGGGATCCGGATGCATTACTCAGTACAGGTATTATTGAAAACCCTGATGCTCCCCTGGATCAGCAGCGTTACCGGATGAAAACAATCAGACAAGAATCGGGGACAATTGTACCGACTTTAGGTATCAGTCTGAGACTTTAGCAAATAGGGCTTATGCCGGCAATTCGTTGGCACATAATCCAAATATTATACTAAAATGAAACGCCTGAACAATCATTCCGGATTGATCAGGCGTTTTTCTTATTTATTTCACTTAAGCAAGAGCTTGTTCCAAATCATTAATGATATCATCGATATGCTCGATTCCTACCGAAAGGCGAATCAGGTTTGGATACACACCCGCAGCATCTTGTTCTGCTTCAGACATCTGTTGATGCGTAGTCAATGCCGGTTGGATTATTAAAGTACGTGTATCTCCTACATTGGCCAAATGGCTGATCAATTGTACCCGGTTAATAACTTCCCCGGCTTCTTGAGCACCCCCTTTTACACGGAAAGTAAGAACAGGACCGAAACCATGTTTCAGGTATTTCTTAGCTAACTCATGATACGGTTGCGATACCAGCCCCGGATAATTTACCGATTCGATCTTCGGATGTTTTTCGAGCCATTTTGCTATTTTCATTGCATTTTCGCAGATACGCTCCACGCGCAAAGACAATGTCTCGAGTCCGAGCAACAACTGGAATGAATTAAAAGGAGAAATACATGGTCCCAGATCACGCAAACCTTCCACACGTGCACGAATAATAAATGCAATATTTCCGAAAGGAGAATCTGTCCCGAAAGTTTCCCAAAAGTTTAATCCATGATATCCCTCCGATGGTTCTGAAAACTGAGGGAATTTCCCATTACCCCAATTATAATTACCCCCGTCGATAATGACTCCACCCATAGACGTTCCATGACCTCCGATCCATTTCGTAGCAGATTCCACAACAATGTTTGCACCCCATTCTATCGGTCTGCACAAGTAACCACCGCAGCCAAATGTATTGTCAACAACAAGCGGAAGATCATGCTTTTTTGCTATTGCAACGATTTTCTCAAAATCAGGTATGCTGAAGTGAGGATTAGCAATATTCTCAATATAAATAGCCCGAGTCTTATCATCTATATGTTTTTCGAGTTCTTCTGCTGTATCATTTTTAGCAAAACGAACCTCAATACCCATTCGCTTGAAGGAAACTTTAAATTGATTGAATGTACCACCATACAAAAAAGGAGAAGAAACGAAATTGTCTCCCTCTTGCAGAATGTTTGTCAATGCAATTAATTGTGCACTATGTCCCGAAGCAACTGCTAATGCAGCAACACCACCTTCCAGCGCCGCCATTCGTTGTTCAAACACATCCGTAGTCGGATTTTGCAAACGCGTGTAGATATTGCCAAATTCTTTCAAT
>JBOFKE010000201.1:0-3679 GCA_051657185.1 Bacteroidales bacterium
CTATAATCTGCGATTTGCTCCGTAAGACTGTTTATATAAACATAGTCATTTCCGACACCTTGCATTTTTGTGAAATGTATCATTTTTCAAAGTATTTAGTTATTATCGATAAGATTTTGCATAGAAGATTGATTAATCACTTTGCCTTCTTACAAAATCATACCCCGACAAATTTAAATAAAAAGAAAACAAACCCTCATTACTTCATAAATATCTTCATTTAAATCTCATTTTCCTATTATTGTTTTTTCTATTATCCGAATACATTTACATACAGACAAATTGTTTTATTGTTTTTATTTTGCACAATTGTAATTATTACATATCTTTGCAGTATCACAGAACTGTAATTATATGATAGAATCAAAGAAGAAATTCATTAAGTCATTCATTTGCTCTTCAATTGCTTTATTAATAGGGGTCTTTATAGAATTAGCAATTGGTCAGTCTACACAAATATGGAAATATCCATTAAATATTATGCTCATTGCATCTTTGATATTTCTAATTGGATTTACACACCTCTATTACAAGAAGAGTAAATTTTATCATTTCACAACACACATTTATTCAACGTTAGGTACTCTGAGTGTTACTTTAATCCTACTATTAGCATTGGGATTCATTCCACAGGAGACATCTTCCGATCCAAAGAGCTTATCAAATTTCAGTTATTTATATCACAATATAACGACATCAATTCCTTTTTCGATAAGCCTCTTCATTCTTTTGTATATACTTGGATTGGTTATTCTGAAAAAAAAACCGCAAAAAACAATTCGCTATCTCTCATTCCAATTAAATCACATCAGTCTGTGGATTGCTATCGCAGTCGGAATATTTGGAGCTCCTGACAAAGAAGAATATAAAATAATAGTGGAGCCGGGGCAAATTGCGCAGCATGGATATACAAACACAGGCATTTATCAGAAGGTGCCGGTTTCTCTTATGCTAAATAATTTTACCATTGACAGATATCCGGATATTCTTGCTATTCTACATAAAGAGAATAATACAATCACTGAAACGGATACACTTGAAATACAATCGCTTTCAACCGATTATCAGATTGATGGTAAAGACATCTCTATTTTAGAACAAGGTAATAGTCATATCAAACTAACTTCTACAAAGAAAAAGGATACTCTTTTATTGAGTAAGAACCAACCTTTTGCTCCTTGGGATGAAACTAAAGTTATAGCGTGGAAACAAGGGAAACCGCGCCATTATAAAGCTCAAATTGCTTTAGAATATAAAAAAGAAATATTTCAAAAAAATATCGAGATAAATATGCCGCTAATAATTGACGATTATTATTTATATCTGGAAAGTTATGATTTCAAACAAGACAATAAACTCCCGATAGTAATCCTCAGATTAGTAAAGGATCCATGGTATAAGATCATGCACTTAGCCTTATGGGGTATTTTAATTGGAGCGGGACTTCTAATTTTTGTAGGACCGGTATACAAAACTAACAACATAAAAATTGATCAGAATGATTAACTGGGATTCATTTATATATTTCTCTATCCTAACTATCTTATTGCTCTCAATCGCATCATTTAATCTTTTAAGAGGAAGGAATCTAAAATATGTATTAGTTCCTGCTTTATCTGCGATTGCCGTGTATATATTATTTATCATCGGGCTATGGAACTTCTTAGACAGACCCCCTATGCGAACTATGGGTGAGACACGTCTATTGTATTCATTTTTTCTTATGCTAATCGGATTGATTACCTGGTACAGAAGTAAGTACAAAATAATCTTATTATTTAGCTTTTTGTTAAGCTCGGTCTTCATGATGATCAATTTAGTTAAGCCGGAAATTCATGAGAAAGAATTAATGCCAGCCTTAAACAGCCCTTGGTTTGTCCCGCATGTATCTGTATATATGATTGCTTATGCATGCATTGGTTGTGCTTTTATTCTTTCACTTATACGTCTTTGCCGGAAAAATAAAACACATAATTCAGAGCTCTTATCTCATTGCGACAAACTCTTCTATGATGGCATTGGCCTGCTTACGATCGGAATGATGATGGGCGCTCTTTGGGCTAAAGACGCATGGGGTGATTACTGGAGTTGGGATCCAAAGGAAGTTTGGGCAGCCATCACATGGATTACGGGAATCATGTATATACATTATAGATTGAATCACAAAAAAGAGTCTTTTGTTGCTGATATTCTCATAATAATTTGCTTCCTGTTTTTCCAAATCTGCTGGTATGGCATCAATTATTTGCCTACTGCTGCGAATAGTGTACATACATATATGAATTAAATATATTTTAAAATCCAGAAACAATTAACAAATGAAAAAGATTCTCTTATCGGTCGGCACATTATTAGTGATCGGCTCAATGGTATTCGCTTATCAAAGATATACCAACGCTAAAGAATTGGATCGTTTTGCTGCAAATGAGCAAATCAAGCACATTCTGACAAGTAATCGCTGCTTAGACTGTCACTCTCAGTCACCGGAATTACCATTCTATGCCTCATTCCCTATCGCGGAAGGAATTATACAGGAAGATATCCAAAAAGGATACAAGTATATCGATATTGAAAGTATAATCGAAGTGATAAACGATGGTAATACTCCATCTGAAGTTGATTTGGCTAAACTTGAACAAAGTATCATCAATCAATCTATGCCTCCGGCTAAATTTACGGCTCTCCATTGGCATAGTTCTCTTGATGAAAAAGAGCGCGAAATTATGCTCAATTGGATCAAAGAAAATCGTTCAAAAATATATTCGAATGGATTAAGTTCTGTAGCATTTTCCAATGAAGCCATCCAACCTCTTATCGACTCTTTAGCTGTAAATCCTGCAAAAGTGGCATTAGGAGAAAAGCTTTATCATGATACCCGCTTATCTAAGGATAATAACCTATCTTGTGCATCATGTCATAGTCTGGATTCTGCAGGTATAGATCGTCTTCAGTTTTCTAAAGGTATTTATGATCAGATTGGAGGTATTAATGCTCCGACGGTATTCAATGCAGCGCTGCATATCGCTCAATTCTGGGATGGACGTGCAGCAGATTTACAAGCACAAGCAGGAGGACCTCCTTTTGACATGCTGGAAATGGGATCTGAATCATGGGATGAAATCATTGAAAAATTAGCAAAAGATCCATATCTGACGGCTGAGTTTAAAGCCGTTTATCCAGAAGGATATTCCGGAGACAATATTACTGATGCTATTGCTGAATTTGAGAAGACTCTACTTACACCTAATTCTCGCTTCGATTTATACCTAAAAGGTGATGCTACCGCTTTAACAAGCGAAGAAGTTGAAGGATATGAGCTTTTCAAATCTAATAATTGTGCTACCTGCCACGTAGGACAAGCAATGGGTGGACAATCTTATGAGTACATGGGTATCGTTGCCGACTATTTTGCTGATCGTGAAATGAAAGCTGATCGTGAAATTATTAAGATCAAAGATCAAGGTCATTTTAATGCAACAAACAACGAAAAAGATCTTCGCCGATTTAAAACTCCTAGTTTAAGAAATGTAGCATTAACGGCTCCATATCTTCATGACGGTACAGCGGCCACATTAGAAGATGCTACACGTGTTATGCTAAAATATCAGGTCGGGAAAAACATTTCTGATAACGATATAAATAAAATTGTTCTTTTTATGAATACGCTTAATGGCCAGTA
>JBOFKE010000202.1:0-4735 GCA_051657185.1 Bacteroidales bacterium
GCTTACACCCTGGAAGAATACGTTTACATCGAAGTTTTTCCAGTTAGCTGTCATACCGAAACCATAAACTATTTCAGGCATATTTGTATAACCGATAGCTATACGGTCATACGTGTCAATTTTACCGTCACCATTGATATCCTGATATTTTAAATCACCTACACGATATTCACCATATGTTTGCTTCGGACTGTTATCTATATCTTCCTGAGATTCAAAATAACCAATCGCTACCAGACCGAAAGGTTGATAAGCCCCTCCTGAACCGAAAGGTTTTCCAATTGCATTCTGGTATTTATATTGCCAGTCCGGCTCATCATTATTCAACAACTTATTTTTATTGAACGTGAAGTTACCACGTGCTGTCAGATAGACTTCACCTACTTTTTGGTTGTATTCGATTGTACCGTCAAATCCCTGATTACTTGTTTCACCAATATTTGTATAAGGTACATTTGTAATCCCGACAATAGCCGGAAGACCTGCACGTTGAAGGAAAATCCCTGTTCTGTGTTCTTTGAAATAGTCTGCCTGTACTTTTAATTTCTCAAATAATGAGAACTCTATGCCGGCATTAAATTTCAAGGCTTCTTCCCAGCTTACGTTTAAGTTTTCCACATCTCCGATACGGATACCTTCGCCTCCTTCGCCTCCTGTTTCACCATAGTTCCAGGATCCCCCTTTAATAATGGTCGGCTCATACATCCAGCGACGACCTCCGCCGATAGCATCATTACCTACTTTACCGTAAGAAGCTTTCAGTTTCAACATATCGACAGATTTACTCATTGGTTCCCACCATTTTTCATTGGACATCATCCATCCGATTGCTCCGGCAGGGAAGAATCCGAAACGATGTCCGCGAGCAAAGTTCTCAGAACCATTATAACCCATGTTAAACTCTGCAAAGTACTTATCTGCAAATGCATAAGTCGCACGTGCTGCAATACCCTGATTTTTATATGGAAGGGATTTAAACTTGTCTTCTTCTTGCGTTCTTACATGAATTTTATGATTATATAGAAACAACCCACCTACACGATGCTTTTCAGCAAACAAGCGTGTGTAATTAATAGATCCTTCCAGATAAGTGGTCATTGTTCCGTCTGTACTCCGTGAGTATGCCAACTGTTCGCTTCCGGCATATATCTGATCATAAATCAAAGCACCTGTTTCCGGATCGCGACCTGTTGCATGGTACTGACGTGGTTCCTTCTTCCTTAATTGTGTTGATGTATTATAGGCATCCCAGGAAAACTTAAGTTGAGCCGTCAAACCCGGAGTAATAATCTCACTGAAGTCCTGATTAATACCAATTAATGATTGCGAAGAATTCCAGAATTGTTCACTATACCCGGAGTGAACCAACAAGTTCCATGGATTGAAACCTGAGGCGGACGCCGGCGCTGAAATAGTACCATCAGAATATTCTACCGGAAAAGCATTCGGAGACGTATTGAATGTATATCCCCAGATATTATCAGTTTCTTGCCCCGGTCTGAAAGATTTTTCATAGATATTTGCTAAGTTGACATTCACGGTTGTAGTTTTCGTGAGCGATAAGTCAATATTAGCACGGAAGTTGAATTTATTATAATTGATTGATGAGTTATAATCATATCTGTCACCGGCATTCTTGAATATAGAACCTTCATTATAGAACGCACCGGAAATATAATATTTAGCAATACCTGCACCACCTGTAATATTTAAGTTTACACGTTGATTAAATGCATGATCTCTGTAAAGCTCATCAATCCAGTTTACATTCGGATATAAATCGGAATCTGCGTTTGATGCATATTTCTGGATTTCTTCCGGCGAATAGTATTCTCGGCCTAAAGCCTCATTATACAATTCAGCCCATTGCATAGAATTCACCATCTTAGGCATTTTCGTTGGCTGAGTAATACCCGCTTCTGCCCTTACTGAAATTTTAGGTTTACCTTCTGCCCCTTTACGCGTTGTAATCAAAATTACACCATTCGCACCGCGAACCCCATAAACGGCAGAAGCTGATGCATCTTTCAAAATCGAAAAAGTAGCGATATCATCCGTATCAACCAAATCCAGTTCGCGCTCGATACCATCTACCAGAACAAGCGGTTTAGATGTTCCTTTAAAAGACGACACCCCACGAATATAAAACTCAGAGCTACTACCTTTACCCGGTTCTCCGGAACGGGTCATAGCCACAATACCGGCCAATTGACCTGCTAAGGCATTAGAAACAGAGGCTTGCGGAATTTTCAGATTTGTCACATCTACTGTAGAAATTGCCCCAACGACACTCTCTTTTTTCTGACTACCGTATCCCACAATTACAACCTCATCCAGTTGTTCGGCATCGGGTGATAATGTAACATTCAGAACTTGCTTTTCCCCTACAGCAATATCCTGAGACTTCATCCCGACATACGAGAATGTTAATACCGGAGCTACACCTTCTACTTTGATCGAATAGTTACCATCAATATCGGTAATTGCTCCTTCTGTTCCATTTTTCACCCAGACGTTTGCTCCAATAATGGGCAAGTTATCCTCACCGGATATAACCGTACCTTTCACAATCCGAGACGGTTTTTTCTTGTTCTGCTGGATGGAGTAGTTATACTCCTTGCTCGAAAAGACAGATTCTGACACCTTTGATTTGTCATTTGCATAAACAAATGATGATGTAAGCAAAAGACAGCTAACCAAAGAGCCTAAACGCCACCTCCGCTTATCCAAATAAAAAGTTTTCATGCATTAAAATGGTTTTAGTTTATGAAATAATTAAAAAAACAAGTTTCAATAATACATTCTCTATTTAAATGCCTTTTCCACGCATCAATTCTTCAAAATTTAAATAGAGTATTAGATTTTATAATTCAGGCTTTAACTTAATGTTTTATTTATTAAGCATTTTCCTATCTGGGACGAATATTTTGCAAATATATTATATTATTCACAACAGCAAAATAAAATATATTAATTTTTAAATATTCACCTACAAATTAATCTATAACACTTTTTATAAAACATATACACTATTATAAATCAAATAATTACATACAATAAAGAGGTGAGTCTTTCAAATCGTTATTTTATGAAAGCTCACCTCTTTTTATTATTATCTGTTACCGAAAACTAATATTCGGTCTCCATTCCATGCAACTGCTTCGATACGGGTCGCTCCGTCAGGATATCTGACATGAGTGCTTGTATTATTATTACTACCCGTTCCAACCATTGCAACATCAACTAATTCATTTCCTTTGTAGGTTTCAAATACCACAACATTTTTCCAGGTTGTGTGAGAAATCGTTTTTGTTTGTCCATTATCGGTAATACCCTGATTGAATACTCCTTCAACCGATTTTTTATGCTTAAATGCCTCTGCACTGTTCACGGAAATATATGAAATAACCGGAGATGAAGGCATTGGTTTTGAAGCTCCGTAGGCTTTCACCTCATTGACATCCGATTCCGTAATAGTAACCTGTCCGACAGCATAATCATCAATCGAACGATCTACAGCACGTAATAATCCCATTTGTTCAAAGAAAGGAGCTAAATTCAACTGTGATGCATCGATGCAACGCTTCATAAAGTTGACGTAGCGAGCTCCGTTACTTAGATTTGTCCGATTATCCTGAATAGCACTCCAGTTAATATCTGCCCAAAAATCAGGACGATGCCATTCTGTTCCTTCACCTGCAATCATAAAATAAACGGTTAACTGCCATAACGGAATACATTTCACAAAATGATCTCCCCGCAAACCTGTACCGTTCATCGATCCTTTTTTATAATCCGGACCTTCTTGTGTCAGATAAGGCTCTTTCACAACATGCGCTTCGTTTAGATAAGCATTAAAACGTCCGCCGATTACACTTTCCGGATCGCCCTGCTTACGATTGACTCTTTCGTGATCCAGGCGTAAATTACTTTTATCACTCACCAGATATTGTAGATACTGTGTGTAATTATTATTTGTCGTTTCACCCCAACCGGTCATATGCATATGAGGTTTAATCTGATTACCATGTCCTAACTCATGTCCGAAAAGCCAGACTGAACTTCTCAAAGCATCTACAACCAACATTTCTCTTTCCGTATTCGGATACCATGCGCCTTGTCCATTCCAGTTAGGAGCACCACCCCATGAACGTGCATTCAAAGTTCTGTTATAAGGAACAACGTTATGCTTGTATAATCCCATCATTCTGTATTCAACACTCTGAATACTATCATGCCAGACCATTAACTCTTCTATATCTGAAGGAACATGTTTTGTAAATGCATCTACAGTATTGATTAATTGAATACGCTTACCTAAAACATCTATCATTGCGTTCGTTACAGAGTTTGAAGAGGCAAAATCACTCGCCATCGCCAGAATTCTGCTCCAATCAGCATTCTTATGTCCTGCACGCTGATCCCAAAATCCGATTTCATGTCCGAAAGCAACATGTATATTTACGGGTAGTAACGCCTTATAGTCCGCAGACCAGTATCGAATATAACCATTACCGGATACTGGTGAAGTCACAACATTCAAGCCAGGTTTCAGCTTAATTGTTGTTGAACTTCCGGAAGCACGGAAATCGCGGATAAACATCTGAATCGTCTGATTATGTGTATCACCCACAAAAATGATGTATTTCTCACCTTCTTTAAAATAGATACCCATTGGATTATCATAAGCACTGCGACTTCCTATTTTCAAACGACTTCCTACTGTTGCAGGATC
>JBOFKE010000203.1:0-5570 GCA_051657185.1 Bacteroidales bacterium
AATTTGTTATTTTTTCCTATGCTCAAGGTTCCGTTTCAATATATCTCAATTGACGGTTCAATATTCCTATTGTGCTTGTACTACTTTTGTTTATATATAAAGCTTGTTTAAGTCATCTTTCTTATTAAAAGATTCGCAATCAACTCCCCGACTCGCTCGTCGTTTTGTTTCTCGATTGCGATGCAAAAGTAATGCCTATTATTGAAACTCACAAATGTTTTACAACATATTTTCTAATTATATTTCATCGAAAAACATATCTTGCTATTAATCAATGATTAATACCTAAATATTTTTTTATCACCTATATAAACACTGTTAAACACGCCAATATTTAACATAACACAAGGACGAAAAGTAGTTTTTTTGATATAAATATAAGAGAATAAGGTAATAAAGAGAAAAATGTTTCTATTTTTGCGAAACATTTTATTCATTAGACATCAAATAGAAACGTTGAAAATATATACAAATGAAGAGAATTATAAATGTACTATTCATATTAGGAGGCTTCCTTTCGTTAGGTTCATGTTCAAATGAAAGTGATAATAATGATATTATATATCTTACAGATGCGCAAATATCATCATTTAAATTAGAGAAAAATGATTCCATCACATCTAATTTAGATGAAGTATTTTTCAGTATAGATCAAGCTAGCGGTGAAATCTTCAATTTAGATTCTCTTCCTTATAAGACTAAGTTGCAAAAAATGCTAGCGAATGTGACTTTTCAATCAGCATCTTCAGCTAAAGTAATTGCAGGCAAAGATACAGCAGACTATTCTCCTACAGATTCTATCGATTTCAGTGAAGGGCAGATTAAGATGATCGTGACAGCCCAAGATTATAAGACAACAAAAGAATATACCATAAGAATCAATGTTCATCAGCAACTACCTGACTCAATGGTATGGAATCGTATTGCAAACAATATTTACAATACATCTATCGTTAGCCAGAAAACTATCGAAAAAGATGGGACATTATATTCTTTTGTAAAAACAGCTAATAATATTAGCTTATACACAGCTGACATAGTCAATGCTGACACATGGATAAAAGCAGCAGAAACCAATCTACCTATTAATACTAATCTACAATCAATCTATACCTTCAATAATCTATTTGTTGGCATTAGTCAAAATGGACTTCTCTATAAATCCACAAATGGCATTGATTGGAATGATACTGGTTATGCATTAAATAATATATTAGGTATATTGCCAAACAACTCTCAAGTTAATAGCCTGATTGGATATAAGCTCTCCAATGATGATATCCAAATTGTCTATACCGAGGATTTATTAAACTGGAATGAATCAAATAATCTGATTCCTGCATCCAATTTCCCTATAGAGGGATACGCTTCATGTATATCTATCATCAATTCTACTAATTATTTATCAATTGTAGGAGGGATAAATAGCAACTCAACAAAATTAAGCTCGATTTATTTGGCTTCCTTTAACCCAAAAAATCAGCTCGATTTCAGCATGAATCTGAATTACACCGGGATAACTCCAATAGCAGATGCTACTTGTATTTATTATAATAGCCAGATCTACTTATTCGGAGGCCAAACTGAAAAGTCATTTAATGATATCATTTACACGTCACATAATGGCGGTGTAAATTGGGCAAAAACAGATTCTATTGTCAGTATTCCAAAAGAATTTGGAGCCAGAGCAGATATCTCTATCATTGAGTCAGAAAAGAAACTTTGGCTTATTGGCGGATATGATAGCAAAGCTGTAAATACAGATGTGTGGACAGCACGAATCAATAATATTAAATAGAATCAAATATTGATGCCAAAAGTTTTATTGAATTGTATATTGATCTGTATTATATTAGTAATTGATACAAAGCAAATACATGCACAAGAATATATGTTCGAAGCAGGAGCATCTGGCGGCATCAACTACTATATAGGAGATGTAAGTAATAAGTTATTTTACAACATTGGATCAGATATCGGAGCATTATTTAGGTATAATCTTAATTTGCGAAATGCATTTAAGCTAAATATAGGACGTAATCACCTAAGATCAAATTCAAATAATGAGAATAACATTTCTCCATACCATCCATATCGATTCAATCGTTCATTCCTAGATTTATCAGGAAACTACGAATATAGCTTTTTTAGCTATAGTGATCTTTATGAATACAGCGAAGCCCGAAAATATACTCCTTATATATATATAGGTATAGGATATCTTCATTCGCTGGATGGAAATAGATTCGATTCACTAAATGTACTTACTTTGCCATTCGGAATTGGATTTAAGTATAAGATAAAAAATAGAGTAAATCTAGGAATAGAATACTCTATGACATGGTGTAGTAGTGATAAACTTGATGGATTAGATGATCCTTATGATATAAGCTCATCTAGTCTAAAAAACAAGGATTGGTATTCAACCTTAAAAGTTTTCATTACGTATGATTTTTGCAAGAAAAGATGCAATTGTCCCAGAGATTACAAATGAAAAAGAGACATTACAATGGATTATAAAGATCAGATTGATTTAAGTCGAGTACCCAAACACATTGCTATCATTATGGATGGTAACGGACGATGGGCCAAGAAGAAAGGGATGCCTCGTACATTTGGACACCAGCATGGCATAGATCCAGTAAGAAAAATCACAGAGGCAGCAGCAGAAGTTGGTGTAAAACATTTAACTCTATATACATTTTCTACTGAAAACTGGAATCGTCCAATAGAAGAAGTTCAAGCTCTTATGGAATTACTTGTCAGAGCTATTGAGCATGAAACTCCGGATTTGATGAAGAAAAATGTTAGATTAAGAACTATTGGAGATATATCGAAACTAAATGAAACCTCGAAAGAGAAACTTCAAGAATGTATATCAAAGACAGCAAAGAATGATGGCATTGAATTAATCCTGGCGCTTAGTTATTCATCACGCAGTGAAATAACAAAAGCCATCCAAAATATTGCTCAAGATATTTGTAGCAAAAAAATATCAATCGATGATATCAATGAAGAATTAATTACATCGAAACTGATGACTCAAGGAATACCCGATCCCGAATTAATGATACGTACAGGAGGAGAACAACGTATAAGTAATTTTCTACTTTGGCAGTTATCCTATTCTGAGCTTTATTTCACAGAACAATTCTGGCCGGATTTCAACCAAGAATCTTTATATGAAGCTATTGTTGATTATCAAAGCAGAGAACGTAGATTCGGAAAAACAAGTGAGCAATTATAATTGAAAATTAGAGCCTTTTAAATATGCGCAAAAAATTAATACTATTCATGGGTTTGTTAGCCTCCTTTAATTATGGAGCCTATGCCCAGGAAGAAGAGGTCATTGAGAAACCTAATATTTATTATTCTTCGAATCCTAAAAAATACGAAATTGGAGGGATTTCAATCACAGGAGCAAAGAACTACGAAGATTATGTTTTAATTGGTTTTTCAGGATTGACAATCGGACAACAAATCACAGTTCCAGGCCCGGATATAACAAATGCCGTTAATCGATTTTGGAAACATGGTTTATTTTCTGATGTATCTATTACCGCTGATAAAATTGTTGGTGATAAGATCTTCCTTAATATTGAATTGAAACAGAGACCTCGTATTTCAAAAATCAACTATTTAGGATTAAAGAAATCAGAACGTGAGGATATTGATGCGAAAATCGGATTTATAAACGGAAATCAGATTACACCAAATCAAATTGAACGTGCAAAATTTCTTATCAAAAAATACTTTGATGAGAAGGGCTTTAATAATGCAGAAATAACCATCGTACAAAAAGATGATCTTTCAAAAGAGAACCAAGTAATTGTAGATGTTGTTGTAGATAAAAAAGAGAAAGTTAAAGTCAACCAGATCCATATTACAGGAAATAGCGCGCTTAGTGAAAATAAAATTGAGCGTGTGATGAAAAAAACAAATGAGAAGAAGAAGTTACTCAACTTATTCCGAACCAAAAAATTCGTTCCTGAAAATTATGATGCTGACAAAGAACTTATTCTTGAAAAATATAATGAACTAGGTTATCGCGATGCGGTAATTTTATCAGACAGTGTCGTTAAGATTGATGATAAAAACGTTGATGTTTATTTAAATATCGACGAAGGTAATAAGTATCATGTAAGATCTATCAAATGGATTGGTAATACGATATATCCATCAGATCTGCTAAATGCTTATTTAAAATTAAAACCGGGAGATGTTTACAATCAGAAGCTGATTAATGAAAGAACTCAAACGGACGAAGATGCCATTTCCAATCTCTATATGGACAAAGGGTATTTATTTTTTCATGTTGAACCAGTTGAAATAAATATTCAAAATGACTCCGTTGATTTAGAGATGCGTATTCAAGAAGGTAAGCAAGCCACTATCAACAAAGTAACAATTACAGGTAATGACCGTTTATACGAGCACGTAGTAAGACGCGAGCTAAGAACTAAACCAGGACAATTATTCAGTAAGTCTGATTTACAACGTTCTCTTCGTGAGATTGCTCAAACAGGACATTTCAATCCTGAGAATCTGGTTCCTGATATTCAACCAGATCCGGAAAACGGAACAGTAGATATCGGGTATCCTTTAGAATCAAAAGCGAATGACCAGATTGAATTCTCAGCAGGTTGGGGACAAACAGGTATTATTGGTAAGTTGAGTTTAAAATTCACTAACTTCTCAATAAAGAATCTATTGAATCCAAGCTCATATAAAGGTATTATTCCTCAAGGTGACGGACAGACTCTTACAATCAGCGCTCAAACAAATGCACGCTATTATCAACAGTACAGCGTATCATTCTTTGATCCATGGTTTGGAGGTAAACGTCCTAATTCACTTTCAGTCTCTGCTTTCTACAGTAGACAAAGTGATATAAACAGTAGTTATACAAACTCGCTTTATCCAAATTATGGTTATGGTGGGTATGGTTACGGAGGAGGGTACGGAAATGGTTATGGGTATGGAAACGGATACGGGTATGATTACGATCCATCATTCGCATATGACCCCGATCAAAACTTCCAACAAATTGGTGTAGCATTAGGATTTGGGAAACGATTAAGCTGGCCAGATGACTATTTCACATTCTCAGCAGAATTATCTTACCAGAGATATATGATGAAAGACTGGAAATACTTTATCATCAGTAATGGATCAAGTAATAATCTAAGTTTGAATTTAACTTTATCGAGAAACTCTTTAGATAATCCGGTTTATACACGTAGAGGTTCTCAGTTCAGTTTATCATTAGGTATTACACCTCCATACTCATTACTTGGAGAAGACAAAAAAATAGATTATACGGATCCAAAAGTTCCATTATCTAAAAAATTCAGATGGGTAGAATATCATAAATGGAAGTTCAAAGCAAGAACATTCACTCCGATTTCGCCAAATGAAAAACTTGTTTTAGCAACACGTGTTGAATATGGATTCCTGGGGCAATTCAATAAAAATAAGAAGTCTCCGTTCGAGACATTCTATATGGGTGGTGATGGTATGTCAGGCTATAGCAGCACATACTTAACTGAAACAATTGCTTTACGTGGTTA
>JBOFKE010000204.1:0-1701 GCA_051657185.1 Bacteroidales bacterium
TGTCCTTTATGACTTTGAATACATACACGTATATGCGAAGGAGCAGCAATTCCCAGTTTCATTTCAACCAGATCTCCTGCTGCTACTTCAAAGTTACCAGCCAATTTCCAGTCGCTTCGGGTAGCAGACAAATACCAGATACTACCTTTACTGAATATCGAATTTTGATCCCCGTTAGCTCTTTGAACTAATTTGATATAATCGACTCTGGATGTGTTCGGCTCCAATGTATAATCAATAATCACAGAATCACCTTTGGCTGTACTGCTGGAACTATAATGTGTCTGATACTTCTCGTCAATCGTTAAGCTCACATTTTCATTTCCATAGGTATTACCGCGGGTCAGCAGAGCATTGGTAACCCCAATTTTCTTATCATCCGGAAAAGCATTGATCAGATCATCTCCCGCTTGTTCAACAGGAATTTTCAAGACAGCAGGATTTTGAATATTCTCTCCGATCTGTTCAATCAGGATGGTATCCTTACGAGGTTCGAAAGTTGCGTTTGCAGCTACCTTTGCACTCCAGCCTTTAGTTATCATTGTTTTGGTAACGACGGGCGAAACATTAATCCAATCAGATGACGTACTTACACGATATTCAATATTGGATACAATTTCAAAAGCAAACTCCTGCTCAATCTTATCTAGCTTTTGCGCAACAATATTGGCAGTAATTACCGGGTCCGTACCTAACTGAGTGACTTCAATAGTCTGCTTCTCAACACCGGAACCCGCAACGATCAGTCTTGTCTTTCTGACAGCTGTACCCGGATTCTCTGTTACTGTAAGGGTTATGTTTTCCATCCCCTTACTTTTGATTGTTTGAACATCGCACCAGCCGTTTCCTTCTGTCGTTTCATGCGAAGCATTCCAGTCTTCAAGATTTGTATTAATCCTTATCTGGGTGACAGATGATTCTTTCTCCAAATTAACCAGCAAACCATCAGGCAGAGCTATTTCTAACACCGGTGATTCCGTTATCGGAGATTCACTTTTACATCCGAGCAGCAAAATCAGACTCAGATAAAAGAACAATTTTAATTTCATAGTCTTCGTTTTTTATAATTAAGAATCGGGAAATAATTATCTCTTCGTAACAACCTGACCGTTTCCTCTCACATCAATTGCTTTGATTTCTAAATTATCGTACGACTGTAACAATCTGAATGATCTGCGATATGTAATCATCTTCAACTCATTTCCACTATACACTTCGAATACAGCGTAATTCGAACATCCATTCATTGTTATATCATCTCCACTCCTTGAGTAAGTACCGGTAATCATCGAAGCATCTTTTTCAAAAGCCTCTAATGATTCATCATGCAGATACTGAAGTTTACGGGACGGTTTCGGATAATTTTTAGATGCAATATATTTCTTTGCCTCTTCAATCATTTGCTCGGTAATCGTAAATTGACTTTTTCCGTAATCATCTATTTCGAAATCACACGGACGTAAGAAGCCCCAGTCTAAAAAGAACTCTGTCAAATCTTCTTTCATCAGATCGCACGTCCATTTTACAAACTGAATCATATTTGCTCCCTGTGCCGAAAGATTCGGATTTGTACGCACCATTTCATGTAAATCGGCATAAAAATCGGGATAATTCTTTATATTTTTTGCATAAAGCTGAAGTTGCCAGAAAGGTATCAGTTTACAAAACACGTCACCTTCCATATTATGCGGCTGTTTATTC
>JBOFKE010000205.1:0-3931 GCA_051657185.1 Bacteroidales bacterium
ATACGATATAAATTTCCTTTTTGATTTTTACTTTTTAACCTTAAATTGTTTATTCTTCCCAGGTTAAGTAAGCAGAAACAAGCCAATGGTTCATTTTATCGCCATCCATAGGCTGTGCTTCAGGAATACTGATTGTCAATGTGTGTTTGCCTGGTTTGATGTCATTAAGTTCGATTACCTGTGGTGCTACATCTGATCCCGGGCACCAGTTTGAACGAGATAAATCTGACGAAGCGATTGTTTCTTCGATGTTTTTCTCGGCGTATCCACCTTTTTTACTGTCGATGTATGCAGCTGTTCTGCCTCTTAACCAAACACCTGAAGTCGGATTGAATCTGCGGAAAGTCGCACAATCTGTACGCCATGGAATAAATTGATAAACAGTATCGCCATCTACGCTCAGAATATTTTCTTTTTTCACGAATTCATCTCCGCCTGAGTGTCCTCCGTGACCTGTTACGATATATTTCAGTTCCACATTTTTGGCATTTGCAGGAACCTCAAAGTCAACTTTCACATCCTGATCTGCAAAAATTGCAGGATAGCTCTGACCTACATAATATACCGTATTGATTAACGGCTCTACTTTTTTCGGAGTCATTGGATAAGTCGGAGCTTTGTTCTCGTCGAAGTTGAACTTAACAGATGCTTTGTATCCGTTTTTGTCCCAGCTGTCAATGTAAATCCCAACCCATACAGAGTCTGTCATCATACCGTACAAATCTGTGATATCTTGTTTCCAGGATACATTTTCGGCCCATCCGTCAACAAAAACCGGCATACGTTTTGGGTAGCTCAATGTGTCTTTGCTGTAGTGACCTACACCGAACGGAGTCATGAAACGCATGATCTCTACTGTAGGGATATAGTTTTCACCAGTTACGATGCCGGTTAGCTTTTGGTAAAGAGTCGAGTCAACAGCCGGGTATTTTGCATCCCCTTTGGCGATATCAATCATGCTGATTTTTGAGTCTGCCGGAATAATAAAGCATGACCCTGATTTATCCCATCTGTCACCGTTTGACTGTACAGTGATTTCAGCTTCGACGTTTACGTCTCTTTTATAATCGGGCATTTTGATTTTCTTTAATACGATGCGTCCGTTAACCAAACGAATTGTATTAGGATCTTTGTCTGCGTTATATCCGTTTGGATAAAGATCGGGGTTAAAGCAAATTACTTCATTATCGAAGACTGTCTGTGTCTGATTACCTAAACTTGGTAGTTCTTTTTCTTTACAACTTATTAAAGCAAGTGTTGTTAATAAGGTTAGTGTGGCTTTTTTCATTAAATGCGAAAATTTAAATTATACATACTTGGTTGGCAAATATAATCAAATTAAAGCATAGATTAAATAATCATGTTTACTAAATGTCTCACAGATTTGAATAATGAATAATATAGTGATAAAAAAAGTGTGCATGTTGTGTCAATGTGTAATATTAATATTTATATTTGCGTCATTATGATTATCTAACCATTTGTTCATTTTAAATATTAATACTATGGCTTTGTTTTTACCAAAAGAGTATCGCCCGAAAATGGTTCCGGAAATGATGGAACATGCGATCAAATTCATTAAAGATACTTTTCAAACAGAACTGGCCCGCAAATTAAGATTGAGACGTGTTACTGCGCCACTTTTTGTTTTGTCAGGTACAGGTTTGAATGATGATTTAAATGGATGCGAAAGAGCAGTTTCTTTTCCGGTTAAGTTTTTAGATGATAAAAGAGCAGAAGTTGTTCATTCTTTGGCTAAATGGAAACGTGTTAAATTGGGGTCTTACAATATTGCCCCGGGTTATGGTCTATATACAGATATGAATGCCATCCGTGCTGATGAAGAGCTTGATAATATTCACTCTTTATATGTAGATCAGTGGGATTGGGAAAGAACCATCGTAGAGGAGGAGAGAAGTTTGACTTTCCTGAAGAAAATTGTTGATGAGATTTTCGATACTTTCCGTATGGTCGAACAAGCTGTTTATGATAAATATCCTCACATTACACCTATTCTTCCTGAGAAAATAACTTATTTGCACAGTGAAGAACTGTTGCAGATGTATCCGGATCTATCGTCTAAAGATCGCGAATACGAAGCTGCTAAGAAATTCGGTGCCGTATTTATTATAGGTATCGGTGATGAACTGGGCGACGGACAGCCACATGACGGAAGAGCTCCGGATTATGATGACTGGTCAACTGAAAATGAAGAAGGCTATAAAGGTCTGAACGGTGATATTATTCTTTGGAATCCGATTTTGGAAAATTCTTTTGAAATTTCATCGATGGGAATCCGCGTTGACCGCAAAGCTTTATTGAAACAGTTGGAAAAACGCAATTGTCTGGATCGGGTAGAGTTGAATTTCCACAAGAAATTACTCGAAAACAAAATTCCATTATCTATTGGTGGTGGAATCGGTCAGTCTCGTTTATGTATGTATTTCTTGCGTTGCGCACATATCGGTGAAGTTCAGTCCTCTATCTGGGGAGAAGAAATGATTGCTGAATGTGCTGCTCACAATATACATTTGAAGTAAACAACCTTTACTCCTTGATGACTTATTAATTATTACCAAAACACAAAAGAGAGAGAGGCTGTCTGATATATTTCAGACAGCCTCTCTCTTATATATGTAATGTTGTATTATACATTGAAACGGAAGTGCATGATGTCTCCGTCCTGAGCAACATACTCTTTACCTTCAACACTCATTTTTCCGGCTTCTTTACAAGCAGCTTCTGATCCGTAAGCAATGAAGTCTTCGTATTTGATTACCTCTGCACGAATGAAACCTTTTTCGAAATCTGTGTGAATTACACCGGCACATTGAGGTGCTTTGCTTCCGCGAAGGAAAGTCCATGCTCTTACTTCTTGTACACCTGCAGTAAAGTAAGTGTCAAGATTAAGCAGTTTGTAAGCAGAACGGATTAATCGGCCAACGCCAGATTCTTCCAATCCGATTTCATTCAGGAACATTTCACGTTCTTCGTATGTTTCGAATTCTGCAATTTCAGATTCGATCTTAACCGCAAGAACAAGAATGTCTGCATTCTCGTCTTTAGTTGCTTCGCGAACCATCTCTACATATTTGTTTCCTGAAACTGCGCTTGCCTCGTCAACGTTACAAACATAAAGAACGGGTTTGCTGGTAAGAAGGAATAGTTCTTTCGCAAATTTTTGTTCGTCTTTGCTTTCAAATGCAACTGTGCGGGCTGCTTTACCTTGCTCTAAAGCTTCTTTGATTTGAACAAGAACACCATAAGCCAGTTTCGCATTTTTATCGCCACCGGTCTGTGCTTGTTTCTGAACTTTTGCAATACGTGATTCTACTGTTTCAAGATCTTTCAACAAAAGTTCGGCATCAATAATTTCTTTATCTCTTACCGGGTTTACTGACCCGTCTACGTGGGTTACGTTTTCGTCATCAAAACAACGAAGTACGTGGAGAATCGCATCTGTTTCGCGAATATTGGCAAGGAACTTATTTCCCAAACCTTCACCTTTACTTGCACCTTTTACTAAACCTGCAATATCAACAATCTCTACAGTTGTCGGAACAATTCGTTGCGGTTTGATAAATTCAGCCAGTTTGTTCAGGCGTTCATCCGGTACGGTAATTACACCTACATTCGGCTCAATAGTACAGAATGGAAAGTTAGCAGCCTGAGCTTTCGCGTTTGATAAGCAATTGAAAAGAGTAGATTTACCAACATTTGGTAAACCGACAATACCACATTGTAATGCCATTAATCGTATTTTTTATATAAATGATCTGTTTATTCTATTCAGAAGATGATATTTCATCTTTTATAACGGCAAAGGTACAAAAAGGAGCAATAATACACAATTTACGGACTTGAACACATGTTAAATTATTAATTGTCAATTGTTTTTTGTTCTAATGCTTGTTGTTTCACATGAAACAGA
>JBOFKE010000206.1:0-12310 GCA_051657185.1 Bacteroidales bacterium
TTCGCTTTGTATTTTTCAATTTTTGTATATATTTGCCCTATAAAATTTTAGATGGCCCCATAGTTTAGTTGAATAGAACATCAGATTCCGGTTCTGAAGGTCACAGGTTTGAGTCCTGTTGGGGTCACATTTAAAAAAAAAGGAGTGCGTTAATCGTACTCCTTTTTTTATTTCTTATAAGAGCATATTTGATTTGTCCGTGAAATAAATAAAAAATAAGGGATTCCCGAAAAGCTGCACCCTTTTTTTAACGATATATCTCTTCTTTTCTTTCTGATCCCGCTTTTGTGTGTTTGTAATATTTTCTTAAAACTAGCTCCCTGAAGTATCAAAATGTAATCATTAGATAGTTGTTGAGTAAATAGATAAGATGATATATCTCAGTATGTATGAGCTAAAAGGTTAAATGAGTAGCATTATGAATGCAAAATGTAAATATGAGTCTTTTTAGTCACGCTAATTATTTTATAAATAGAATGTTCTTTTTTTATAAAAAAATTTTCGTTTCTCATGAAAAGAAATACATTTGCGATGTTTAATTATTGCAACACACAAAACATAAATTTTATATTGCTATGAATTTGACACATATTGAGCATTTAGGTATTGCTGTAAAAAGTTTAGAAACTGCTATTCCGTATTATGAAAAAGTACTAGGTCTGAAATGTTATTCAGTAGAAGAAGTTGTTGATCAAAAAGTGAAAACAGCATTTTTTATGGTCGGGGATACAAAAATCGAACTATTAGAAGCAACAAGCGACGAGAGTCCGATAGCTAAATTTATCGAGAAAAAAGGAGAAGGAGTACATCATATTGCTTTTGCATCAAAAGATCTTGTATCGGATTTGGCAGAATGTGCCGAAAACGGTGTGCAGTTAATTGATAAAGCTCCACGTAAAGGTGCTGAAGGCTTAAATATTGCATTTTTACATCCTAAATCTACCATGGGAGTTCTGACAGAACTTTGCGAAGATCCTAATAAATAATATTTTTTAATACCTCATAAATCTAATAGAAATGAGTCATCAACTTGAGAAGGTAAAAGAGCTAATTCAGCTAAGAGAAAAAGCTCGCTTGGGTGGGGGCGAAAAGAGAATCGAATCCCAACACAAAAAAGGAAAATACACTGCACGTGAAAGAATTGCGATGCTTCTGGATGAAGGCAGTTTCGAAGAATTCGATATGTTCGTAACTCACCGTTGTGTAAATTTTGGAATTGAGAAAGAAAGCTATTTAGGTGACGGTATCGTGACAGGTTATGGAACGATTGACGGCCGCTTAGTATATGTTTATGCTCAGGATTTTACTGTTTTCGGTGGTTCTTTATCTGAAGCTTTGGCCATGAAAATTTGCAAAGTTATGGATCAGGCCATGAAAATGGGTGCACCGGTAATCGGAATTAACGATTCAGGAGGAGCTCGTATTCAGGAAGGTGTAAATGCACTTGCCGGATATGCAGAGATTTTCCAACGTAACATTTTAGCTTCCGGTGTAGTTCCTCAGATATCAGGTATCTTCGGACCATGTGCCGGTGGTGCTGTTTATTCTCCGGCTCTGACAGATTTTAATATCATGACTAAAGGAACCAGCTATATGTTCCTTACAGGCCCGAAAGTTGTTAAAACAGTAACGGGTGAAGATGTAACTCAAGAACAACTTGGTGGTGCAAGTGTGCATGCTACAAAATCCGGTGTAGCTCATTTTGCAGTCGATACCGAAGAAGAAGGCCTTACTCTAATAAGAAAACTAATAGGATTCCTACCTCAAAACAACTTAGAAGAAGCTCCTATCTTAGAAACAAATGATCCGATAGACCGCTTGGAAGACGGATTGAATGATATTATTCCTGATAGCCCGAATAAACCATACGATATGTATGAAGTAATTGGTGCAATCATTGACAATGGAGAATTCCTGGAAGTACATAAAGATTATGCTCAAAATATTATCGTAGGTTTTGCCCGTTTCAATGGTCAATCAGTAGGTATTGTTGCCAACCAGCCAAAAGTAATGGCAGGTGTATTAGATATTAATGCTTCACGCAAGGCGGCACGTTTCGTGCGTTTCTGTGATGCTTTCAATATTCCTATTGTCACTTTGGTTGATGTTCCGGGATTCCTTCCGGGAACAGGTCAGGAGTACGGGGGAGTTATCCTTCATGGGGCTAAACTTCTGTATGCTTATGGTGAGGCTACTGTGCCTAAAGTAACCGTTACTCTTCGTAAATCATACGGTGGAGCTTATTGTGTGATGAGTTCGAAACATTTACGTGGTGATATGAATTATGCTTGGCCTACAGCAGAGATCGCTGTTATGGGACCTTCAGGAGCAGTTGAAATTATTTTTGCTAAAGAGGTTGCCGGTGCAGAAAATCCTACAGAAATGCAAGCAGTAAAAGAAGAAGAATACAGAGAGGCATTTGCTAATCCATTCAATGCAGCTAAGTATGGCTATATTGATGATGTAATCGAGCCAAGAAATACACGATTCCGTATTATCCGTGCTTTGCAACAACTTCAAACGAAGAAATTGGTTAATCCGGCTAAGAAACACGATAACTTACCACTTTAATCCGAAGACGCAATGTTAAATAAAATAAGTAAAGGCTTTAAATTAGCTGCACTTTCATTGCTGTTCACCGGTAGTTTATCTGCACAACAGGCTATATATCTTCGTCTGAATGAAGTAATGCCTAATAACGTAGATAATTATCAGGACGATTATGGTAAGCAAAGTGCCTGGATTGAGATTTACAACAATTCTCCTGCGACAGTCGACTTAGGAGGTTGTTTTTTGACAACGGATATGAATAATCCGACGATGTATCCAATCCCGAAAGGTGATATCCTGACAAAAGTAAAAGCTCGTCAGCATATTATTTTCTGGGCAGATAATAATCCGTCGCATGGTACATTCCATTTAAACTTTGAGTTAGATTCAGTAAAACCTAATTTTCTGGCCATCTTCGATTCTAACGGAAAAACACTGATTGATAGTATTACTATTCCTTCATTAGGAGCAGATCAGTCTTTTGCACGTATTTTGGATGGAACAGGAGCTTGGGCTCAGGCTGAAAAAGTAACTCCAAGTACAAACAATAAAATTCTGACCGGACAAGAGGCTGTTTTGAAATTCAAAGAAAATGATCCGACTGGTGTAGGTATGGCTATTACAGCCATGATGGTTGTGTTCTTTGCATTAATTGTCCTTTATGTTGTATTTAAAAATATTGGAAATATAGCGATGAGTATCAGTAAGCGTAACGCGCTGAAAGCTCAAAAAGGAATCATTGTCGAGAAACCTACCGATTTAGGTACCGAATCCGGCGAAGTGTTTGCTGCTATTGCAATGGCGCTTCATGAATATAATAATGAAGCACATGATTTGGAAAATACAGTGCTGACAATTAATCGGGTTACACGTAATTATTCACCATGGAACTCAAAAATCTATGGATTGAAAGAATTGCCGAAGAAACATTAACAGCTTAAATTAGTAATACACAATGAAAGAATTTAAATTTATTATAAACGGGAACGAATACAAAGTAGCCATTGATAACGTAGAGGATAATATTGCTCAGGTTGAGGTGAATGGAACTCCTTATACAGTTGAAATGGAAAAGGTAGCTAAAAAGCTAAAACCGGTTTCTCGTCCGGCAGCTGCACCTAAAACAACAGCTGGCGAACCGGTTGTAACTCGTCAGTCGGCAGCATCCTCTCCCGGAGCTGTTAAATCTCCTCTTCCGGGAGTAATTCTGGATGTTGCAGTAAAAGTAGGGGATACGGTAAAAGTAGGTCAAAAAATAGCCGTACTGGAAGCCATGAAAATGGAAAATAATATCAATGCCGACAAAGCAGGTGTTGTGAAAGAAGTAAAAGTAAACAAAGGTGATTCTGTTCTGGAAGGTGCAGATATCGTCGTAATCGGTTAAGTTTATGAATGGAAGTTTCTTTTCATTCCTGGGTGAGAACTTAACAGAGTTTCTTACTTTCACAGGATTTGCCAATGTGACATTTGGTCATATATTTATGATTGCCGTAGGCTTGGTGTTTATCTCGCTGGCAATAATAAAAGAGTGGGAGCCTATGCTTCTGATTCCAATCGGATTTGGTATCCTGATCGGTAACATACCTTTCAAAGATGCTGGATTACAGATAGGTATTTATGAAGAAGGGTCGGTATTAAATATCTTATATCAGGGTGTTCAGCAAGGATGGTATCCGCCATTGATTTTCTTGGGTATCGGAGCAATGACTGATTTCTCGGCATTGATATCCAATCCGAAACTGATGTTAGTCGGAGCTGCTGCACAGTTTGGTATTTTCGGAGCTTATATCATTGCGTTAGCAATGGGATTTGAGCCTAATCAAGCCGGAGCAATCGGCATTATTGGTGGTGCAGATGGTCCTACAGCGATCTTCCTATCCTCCAAACTTGCCCCGAATCTGATGGGTGCAATTGCCATATCAGCCTATTCATATATGGCTTTGGTACCGGTGATTCAACCTCCGATTATGAAACTGTTAACAACGAAAAAAGAACGATTGATCAGAATGAAACCTCCACGGGCTGTTTCACAAACTGAGAAAATCATATTCCCGATTGCCGGATTATTATTGACTACATTCTTAGTTCCATCCGGTCTTCCGTTATTAGGTATGTTGTTTTTCGGAAATCTGATCAAAGAAAGTGGAGTAACCCGCCGTTTGGCTGAAACAGCTCGCGGTCCGCTTATTGATGTAATCACGATATTGTTGGGTGTAACTGTAGGGGCTTCAACACAAGCAACTCAGTTCTTGAAATGGGAGTCAATTCTGATTTTCGTGTTAGGAGCTCTTTCTTTTGTTATTGCTACTTCTGCGGGTGTTCTTTTTGTGAAATTCTTCAACATATTCTTGAAAGAAGGAAACAAAATCAATCCGCTTATTGGTAACTCAGGAGTATCTGCAGTACCCGATTCAGCTCGTATTTCGCATCACGTAGGTTTGGAGTATGATCCAACCAACTATTTGCTGATGCATGCAATGGGACCTAACGTTGCCGGGGTTATCGGTTCAGCTGTTGCTGCCGGTATCTTGTTAGGATTCTTAATGTAAAATATGAAAAACATATAATTAAGGGTGTCACTCACAGAAAAGGGCTGACACCCTTGTTTTACACTGAAAAAACCGATTTGTAAAAGTTGAAATACTATGATAATCCAGAGTAGAAGAAAACCGGAATGGCTTAAAATCAGAATACCTAAAGGCCATACTTCTTTTCATGTAAGAAGTATTATCCATTCCAACCATTTAAATACAATATGTACAAGCGGACGTTGTCCGAATCAGGCTGAATGCTGGAGCTGCGGAACAGCAACCTTTATGATTGGCGGAAATATTTGTACTAGAAATTGTCGTTTTTGTAATGTGACAACAGGTAAACCGTTGTCTTTAGATGCACAAGAACCACAAAATGTAGCTGAATCTATTGCTGAATTGCAATTAAAGCATGCTGTGATCACATCAGTTGACAGAGATGATTTACCTGATTATGGTGCTTCCCACTGGGTGCAGGTTATTAAAGCTGTTCGACAACAATCGCCATCAACGACGATGGAGGTTTTAATTCCCGATTTTCAGGGTGATCTGCAATTGATAGATCAGATAATTGAGGCTTCGCCCGATGTTATTTCACATAATCTCGAAACTGTTCGTTCGCTTTCAGATGCGATTCGTTGCAAGGCAACTTATGACACATCTCTTGAAGTGATTAAGCGTATCGCTCAGTCAGGAATAGTATCGAAATCCGGGATTATGTTAGGATTAGGGGAAACACGAGAAGAAATATTGCAGACAATGGATGATTTGTTAGCTGTAGGCTGTGAAGTAATGACTATCGGACAATACCTACAGCCGGCAGAGAAGAATATAGAGGTCAAGGAATATATTCATCCGGATCAGTTCGAAGAATATCGACAAATAGGTATAGCAAAAGGCTTCAGACATATAGAAAGTGCACCTTTAGTGCGTTCAAGTTATCATGCGGAAAGACATGTGAGAAAATAAGAATATCAGAAAATTATGAGAAGAACAGAATTTATAGATTTAGGAATAGCTTCGTATCATAAAGTTTGGAAATATCAAGAAGAGCTATTGGCCGAGATTCAAGAGAAAAAAAAGAAAGGAGAAACATTTAAAAACTATTTGATTTTTGTCGAGCATCCACCTGTCTTTACATTAGGAAGAAATGCGAATGAATCTAATTTGTTGATAAGCAGGTCGCAATTGGCAGAAGATAAAATTGAAGTTTTTAAGATTAACCGGGGAGGAGATATTACTTTTCATGGGCCCGGGCAATTGGTCGTTTATCCGATTATTGATATGCAATCTTTTCAGATGGGGGTGAAAGATTATGTTACAGCACTGGAACAAGTTGTTATTGACACGCTAAAGGAGTATGGTATAGATGGTGAAAGATTTCCAAAGGCAACCGGAGTTTGGATCGATCCGGAATTAAAAAGTGCCCGAAAAATTTGTGCAATAGGTGTTCGATGTTCGCAATATGTAACTATGCATGGATTTGCTCTGAATGGAAATACAGATTTAACCTATTTTCGTCGTATCAATCCTTGTGGATTTACAGACAAGGGGGTCACTTCGATTCAAAAGGAGCAGGGTGCCAAACCAATTGATTTATATTTGTTGAAGGATAGGGTTAAAGAAGCTTTTGAGCAGAATTTTGGGGTAGAATGGGTGTGATTTTTTTATATCTTTGTAGCTCAAAACGAAAGCTTCAGATTAAATGATAAAAAATAAACTTAGCTTGCTTTGGCTGGATTTAAATGCAAGTTTTGCACATAGTTCACTTGCCTTACCAGCAATTCATGCTCAAACGATTCACACAGATTTAAAAGACTCGGTTGAGTGGGATTTATTGCAAGCAACTCTTCATATGCCTGTTTCGTCAATAGTAAATTCAATTATTGAGAAACAACCGGATATCTTAGCAGCAACGGCATGGCTTTTTACAACCGATATGCTGCGTGCTGTTTTGATACGAGTAAAAGCATTATTGCCGGAATGTAAAATAGTATTAGGTGGTCCTGAGTTTTTAGGATCCAATGAACAATATTTAAGACAAAATCCGTTTGTTTACGGAGTGTTCAGAGGGGAGGGCGAAGAGTCCTTCCCTCTTTGGTTGTCTAAAATTACAGTAACTAAAGACCCGGATCAATCAAAAGATACATTAAAAGATATACCGGGAGCATGCTACATAGATGATTCGGGATTATATATAGACAATGGAACTTCGAAGGTGAAACACTTTGCAGAGCTTATTGCTCCTGAGGAATCTGCCTTTTTTTGTACGGATAAAGCATTCGTTCAGCTCGAAACAACCCGGGGTTGTTTTAATACATGCGCTTTTTGTACAAGTGGGAATGATCGTCCGGTAAGACGTATCCCTTTTGAGGAAATCAAAAATAGATTGTCTTATTATGCAGAAAAAGGGATTTCTCATATTCGATTGTTAGATAGAACTTTCAATGCAAATAGTCAGTTGGCATTAGATATGCTCGATCTTTTCGAAATGTATGAAGGAAAGCTTTGCTTCCACCTGGAGATTCATCCCGCTTTGTTGGGTGATAAACTCAAAGCACGATTAGCAACTTTACCAAAGGGTATTTTGCATTTAGAGGCAGGAATTCAATCCTTGCGCCAGAATGTTCTGACCTTGTCCAAGCGGTTAGGTTCTTTAGATGACTCCCTATCTGGTCTGGCCTATCTTTGCTCACTCAGTAATATGGAGGTGCATGCAGATTTAATTGCCGGGCTGCCGGGTTATAAGCTCGAGGAACTTTTTGAGGACGTTATTACACTTGCGCGATTAAGAGCAGGTGAAATTCAGCTTGAATTATTAAAGATTTTACCAGGGACAGAAATGCATGAAAGAGCAAAAGAGTTGCATCTGATTTATTCGGAACTTCCTCCTTATGAAGTTTTGGCTTCTGATGGAATGAGTCCTTCAGAGTTACAGATGGCAAAGCAATTGTCTCGTATGATTGATATGTATTACAATGCACCAGCCTGGCAGTTCTTTATGCAACAGATATTTGCCAGCGATTCATCCTTCATGCGTGAGTTTTTAGATTGGCTCATCGAAAAGAAAATGCTCGATAATCCATTAAGTATAGAAAAGAGAGGACTGTTGTTGTTTGAATTCATCAATCAATATGCTCCATCATGGAATTCTTTGGTTGCCTATTGCTGGATTCGGTGTGGTTTGCCGGTTAAGAAAATCCCATATCGTGTTTTTGCGACATTAACATCAGAACAGGAAGCAGATCTATACAGTAAGCAGAAAACCGCTTCCGTAGCTAAGTTATATGCTTTTGGAGATCCGTTAAACGTTTCTTCCTGTTACGTATTGGCTGTGGATCCAGCTCAGAATAAATTACTGTGGGAAGATAAAATAGAATATTAAAAGGATATTAAATAGTCAATCTGACGGCTAGTTCTCGAAAATAGTATTATCTTTGTAGCGCTAATACGGGTTATTAGCATAAGTTTAATCAATTAATAAACAAAAAATTACATGGCAACTAAAATCAGATTGCAAAGACACGGACGCAAAGGTTATGCGTTCTACCAAATTGTTGTTGCAGACAGCAGAGCTAAACGTGACGGTCGTTTTATCGAGAAAATCGGTTCTTACAACCCAAACACTAACCCTGCTACAGTTGTATTAAACTTCGATAGAGCTTTATATTGGATCGGAACTGGTGCTCAACCAACTGATACTACAAAAAGCATTTTGTCTAAAGAAGGTGTTATGATGAAAAATCACCTTTTAGGTGGTGTGAAAAAAGGCGCTTTCACTGCAGAACAAGCTGAAGAGAAATTCGAAGCATGGAAATCAGGTAAAACTGCTGCTACAGATGCTGTAAAATCTAAATTAGCTGCTGATAAAGCTGCTGATCTTAAAGCTCGTCTTGAAAAAGAAGCTGAAGTAAACAAAGCAAAAGCTGAAGCTGTTGCTGCTAAATTAGCTGCTGCTACTGCAGAAGAAACAGCTGAAGAAGCTACAGAAGAAGCTCCGGCTGAAGAAACTGCTGAATAATTTGAATTATTAAGCAAATGAAAAAGGGATTATTTCGAAAGAAATAGTCCCTTTTTTTATCTTGGTATGGTTTCTAGCTGTCATGATGTAAGTAATCTATGGGATAGCGGATGAATGAATACGGGTGCTTACGGTTTATTCAGGACCAGCGGATAAATACGGTTTTAACTTTTAATTACCATAAGAGTCCCGATTTTGCTACGTATGAAAAATATTTTACATAGGTATCTAAAGTTTTTTAGATACGTACCAAAAATAATTTACATACGTATGTAAATTTGATTAGCTAAGGTAAATTGGAAAATAGATCGTAACGATACAGTATTTCTCTGAAAAGATACGGTATATCTTCGCAACGATACAGTGTATCTTTTAAAAGAAACGGCGTATCTTTTTAGAGATACACCGTATAATTTAGCCAGAATCCGGATTCGTTTTACACTCTCACGACTAAAACTTTTTTTTGCGTTTTATTTGCAACCATTTGCAACAACCTTCGGAAACCCTTTATGGATCGGGGTTTGATGCTGTTGCAAATGGTTGCAAATGGTTGCAAATGAAAAATCATTTGCAACACGTAACTTACTGTATTGTATTTGTTTACGTGGGTGTTGCAAATGTTGCAAATAAAACCTCAAAGTCTGTGAGAGGGTAAGCGCCTCCGTTAGGATCTAAAGCATGTATCTGTTTTTTATATATCCTACAGTCAGAATGTGAAAGTAAGACTTTATACACTGACTTATACCGCTTTGATTTAATAATTATCTGAATATTGGATCTAATCAACAAAACGACGGAAATAATCAATCGTTTTACGTAGTCCGTCGTCTAATTGTATATTCGGAGTCCAGTCGTCAAGCATTTTTTGAGCCAGATGAATGTCCGGGCGTCTTTGTTTCGGATCATCTTTAGGCAAAGGTTCAAAAATGATTTTGGATTTGGATCCGGTCAGTTTGATGACTTTGTTGGCCAGCTCAATCATTGTGAACTCGTGCGGATTGCCTATATTGACAGGACCCGTAAACGAATCATCGGTTGCCATCATACGGGTCATGGCCTCTACCAGATCATCGACGTACTGGAAACTACGGGTTTGTGAACCATCGCCATAAATGGTGATGTTCTGTCCGCGAAGAGCCTGAAGAATAAAATTAGATACTACACGTCCGTCACCTTCACTCATTCTGGGTCCGTATGTATTGAAAATACGGATGATCTTAATGCGAACATTGTTTTGTGAGTGGTAATCCATAAATAAGGTTTCGGCACAGCGTTTACCTTCATCATAGCAAGATCGGTCGCCGATCGGGTTTACATTACCCCAATAGGATTCTACTTGCGGATGTATAGCGGGATCGCCGTAAACTTCGCTGGTGGAAGCTTGCAGAATTTTTGCCTTGGTACGCTTTGCAAGACCGAGCATATTTATGGCACCCATAACAGATGTTTTGATCGTTTTGATCCGATTATACTGATAATGTATGGGTGAGGCAGGACAAGCGAGGTTGTATATTTCATCTACTTCTGCAAAGTAAGGTTGAATAACATCCTGACGAATTATTTCAAAGAGCGGATTGCCAACAAGATGGATGATATTACGTTTGGATCCCGTAAAAAAGTTGTCAAGGCAAATGACATCATTGCCTTCCTGTACGAGTCGCGTGCAAAGGTGAGAACCGATAAATCCGGCACCGCCGGTAACTAGAATGCGTTTCATAATTAAGATTTTTTTCCGATACGTATATATTTCAAACCTTCTTTATTTAAATCCGATTCATCATAGATATTGCGTCCGTCGATTACCAGATTTCCGTTCATTGCTTTTGTAATTACCTTCCAGCTCGGCAGGCGGAATTGCTTCCATTCGGTGATTATGAGCAGAGCGTCAGCTTCCAGAGTCGCGTCATACATATCTGCTGCATAGGTGATAGAGTCTCCCCAGATCTTTTTAGCTTCCTGTGTTGCAACTGGATCATAGGCTTTAATACGTCCACCATTTTTAAGTATTTCATTGATAATAATGATGGAAGGAGCTTCGCGCATATCGTCTGTCTCGGGCTTGAATGCCAATCCCCAGATTGCAATATTTTTATCTTTTAAATCACCTACACTCGTTTTTAGTTTATTTACTAATACGTGTTTCTGATCCTGATTGATCTCTTCCGTAGCTGTAAGAATACGTAAATTATAATTGTTTTTATTGGCTACACTTATGAGCGCCTTTACATCTTTCGGAAAGCAAGATCCGCCGTAACCGCATCCTGAATACAGGAATGGTTTTCCGATTCGGCTGTCTGTTCCCATTCCTTTTCTAACCATATCGACATCGGCACCTACGATCTCGCACAGATTGGCAATGTCATTCATGAAGCTGATGCGGGTAGCAAGCATGGCATTGGCTGCATACTTAGTCATTTCGGCTGAAGCTATATCCATAAATATTATAGGATAACCGTTCATGACGAATGGTTTGTAGAGCTTACTCAGTAGCTTCTGGGCTTTGGAGGATTCAGTACCAATAACAACTCTTTCGGGTGTAAGAAAATCTTTAATGGCATCGCCTTCTTTAAGAAACTCCGGATTGGACGCTACATCGAAAGGAATGTTCACGCCTCTATTATTAAGCTCTTCGGCAATGATTTCTTTAACGAGATAGGAAGTTCCTACAGGTACGGTACTTTTTGTGATAAATACAAGATACTCTCTCATACACATCCCGACTTCTTTAGCTACGGCCTTTACGTACTTGAGATCGGCATGCCCGTCTTTATCCTGGGGTGTGCCTACTGTACAAAATACTAAAGGTGCGTTTGCGATTGCACTCGCAAGATCAGTGGAAAAAGAGAGTCGCTTATCAGTCATGTTCTTTTTTACTAATTCGGCCAATCCCGGTTCATAAATAGGTATCTGACCTTTCAGCAGAGCTTGTATTTTAGTCATATCTGTATCTACACATATTACTTTAGCTCCCATTTCAGCGAAGCAGGCTCCTGTAACCAATCCTACATAGCCTGTACCGATAATTACAATTTTCATACTCTGTTTTATTATTTATTAGTTATTTACTTCGTTTAGCTTTATCCCATGTTCCGTTTCCTCTTCTTTTGCGGAGATATATGTAACCTCTGAATACGTTCAGATTCATGAATACAAAATAATAGATGGCATATAAAATCCGTACAGGTCTATCCTTAACTGATCCTGCATA
>JBOFKE010000207.1:0-4582 GCA_051657185.1 Bacteroidales bacterium
TTGAAAGAGTTTGTTTGCAAATGGTTGCTTTTAAATCAGGTAAAGCGTTTGATCTGAAAAATCCGATTTCGGTAGAGCATAAGATTGACCCGGTGAAATTCTTTAAGCTTCACTCTTTCAGAGAAAATGAATACTTTGATGAACCAGCTATTCTTTATTCGATTGTACGTAAAGACATACCTGAGAAAGTATTCGAAATCCATGCTCCGGATATTGAGAAAGCAATCCGTGAGAAGATGCGTGAAGATCGTTTGATAAAATCTCCGATTCAAAAGAAAGAGATGAAACAGTCTGATTTGATTGAAGTTGATTTGCATATTGAAGAATTAATTGATTCAACTTTAGGTATGGATAATGCTGCAATTCTTGAAGTTCAGATGGATAAATTCAACGAAGTTATGCAGGCTTATCAAAAGGATAAAGGGAAGAAAATCGTATTCATTCATGGTAAAGGAGAGGGCGTACTTCGTAAATCAATTTTAGATGAATTGAAGCGTAAATATAAAACATGTACGTGGCAAGATGCATCTTTTCGCGAATATGGTTTTGGGGCAACAATGGTAATTGTGCGTTAGTCCGGATATAACAAAGAAGCTATTGCTGAAGGATCAGTGATAGCTTCTTTGTTATTTATATCGGTATAGATTACTTATATAAAAGGAAGATACAAGGTCGTTTACCTATATCCGGAACATTTTTGCTCCATTCTTTGATTGTTTTTGTTTTGATAAACTCATCTTCGCAGGTAATATTGCAAGCAATACAAAGTTTAGTCTGAGGTCTGCATGTTTTCAAAAGCTCCTCTATCATTTTATTGTTACGGTAAGGAGTCTCAATGAATATTTGTGTTTGATCCTCACTGTAAATACGTCCCTCAATATGCTTAATCGCTTTTCCGCGTGAGTTACCTTCAATAGGCAGATAACCAAGAAAAGCAAAACTCTGACCGTTAAATCCCGATCCCATTAAAGACATTAATATAGAAGAAGGACCAACAAGCGGAATAACTTTCATTTGTTTACTCTGTGCAATCGCAACGACATCAGCACCCGGATCGGCTATAGCAGGGCAACCTGCCTCCGAAATAATTCCGATAGCATTTCCTTCAGCTAAGGGTTTTAAGAAAGTTGAGACTTCCTCCGGAGAAGTATGTTGATTCAGAACAAAGAATGTCAGTTCATCAATAACAATGGATGGTTCTTCTTTTTTCAGAAATCGTCTTGCCGTACGAACATCCTCTACAATAAAATATTTTATTTGTTTTACTATTTCCCGGTTATGAGCAGGTAAAACTTTATTATGTTCTGTATCACCTAATGTGACAGGGATCAGATACAATACTTTTTCTATCATACTTCTATAGATTAAAATGGGAATTCATTAACTAACTGATCAATCACCCGATGGAAATGATCTTCTATTGTTTGTCCTTTTTTAGGAACAAAGACTTTTAAACCACAAGCTCTGGTCGAGATATCAATCCGCTCGTTCATCATCATCGGCTCACCGTCTAAGTGAATAACGCCGGGTTTCTCTCGCAGAATACTGATTTTATCTTTTTCAAAGGTACAAATATGACTGTTCATATCAATCATTCGCGTGAATAATTGTAGTGCCAGATTTGGAATATCGAGATAAGTAAATGGTTTAAGGATGGTAACATTCATTTTGCCGTCCTCAATATTTGCCTCCGGAGCTATAAATGCATTATTGCCCCATTGAGAGGCATTGGCTACAGTCACCAAAAATGCTTTCTCCTTGATACGTCCGTCATCCATCCGGATCTCATAGGTCTCAGGCTTGTAGCTCAAAAATTCAGTGATGACATTCTTTACATACATAAGCCCACCCCGCTTTTTATCTTTGGCAAATTTATAACTCACACGAGCATCGAAACCGACCCCAAAGGTACAAAAGAAAGGCAAGTCATTTGCCAGACCATAATCGATTGTACGGATGTAGTTTTCGCGAATGATTTTTAATGCTCGTTTGGCATACATCGAAATACTCAGTTCCCGGGCCAGTCCATTGCCCGATCCGACCGGAATAATACCAAGAATTGTTTCGGAATCGCGCAAGGAGCGGGCAACTTCATTGATCGTTCCGTCACCCCCCACAGCTATAACTGCATAATAACCCTTATTTACTGCATCCTGCGCAAGGATAGAAGCATGACCCGGATACTCTGTGAAAACGATCTCAAATTCGCTGGAATCGAATACAGATGCTATTAAATCAGGGATATCCACTTTTGAGCGTGTTCCTGAAATAGGATTTATGATATATAAATATTTATTATTCATTTGATAATCAGAAGCTGAAAGAATATTATGAAAATAGAACAATTTATTACTATAAATGCATTATCTTTTAGCACTTTTCTTTTGTATAGAATTATTTTTCTATTTTTGTCCGCAATATTACGGAGATACACGCAGATACACAAGAACTCTGCTATAATCGTAGCATATTAAATTTAAAATATGAAATTACTACAATCAAAATTAGCTTTGTATGATGTGCCTCAAAAGGCTAAAGATTTAGGAGTTTATCCGTACTTTCGTCAAATCGAGAGCGATCAGGATACAGAGGTATTGATGAATGGCCGTAAAGTCCTAATGTTTGGTTCAAATAGTTATTTAGGGCTGACGAATCACCCGAAGATTAAAGAAGCAGCAATTGCAGCAACAAAAAAATATGGAACCGGATGTGCCGGTTCTCGTTTTTTGAATGGTACACTTGATCTTCATATTGAATTAGAACAAAAACTAGCCGAATTTGTAGGTAAAGAAGAAGCAATCATCTACTCAACAGGATTTCAGGTAAATCTAGGGGTTGTATCTTGTTTAACTGGGCGTCAGGATTATGTTATTTGGGATGAATTAGATCATGCATCTATTATTGAGGGGCGTCGTTTATCATTCTCGAACTCCATTAAGTTCAAACACAATGATATGAATTCATTGGAAAAAGTGTTGGAACGATGTGAAAGTGATAAAGTAAAACTCATTGTTGTTGATGGTGTTTTCAGTATGGAAGGTGATGTGGCTCCACTACAGGATATCGTTGCTCTTGCTAAGAAATATGATGCCGCTGTAATGGTAGATGAAGCTCATTCATTAGGCGTATTCGGACCAAACGGACAAGGGTTGTGTTATTCAGAAGGTGTAACAAATGATGTAGACTTAATCATGGGGACATTCAGTAAGTCATTCGCTTCTTTAGGCGGATTTATTGCATGTGATTCAGTAACTGCAAACTATTTGAGACACAATTCACGTTCTTATATCTTCAGTGCAAGTATTACGCCTGCTTCTACAGCTGCGGCAATGGCTGCATTAGAGATTATGAAAAGTGAGCCGGAACGTTTTGAACACTTATGGGAACTGACTCGTTACACAATTGAACGATTTAAAGAAATTGGTTGTGAGGTTGGACATACGTCTACTCCGATTATTCCTTTATTTGTTCGTGATAATGATAAAACATTCATAGTAACTAAAAAACTATTTGACGATGGTATTTTTGTGAATCCGGTAGTTTCTCCGGCAGTTGCACCGTCTGATACGTTAATTCGTTTCTCATTAATGGCAACTCACACAAAACAACAAGTTGACTATGCGATTGAAATGATTGAAAAACATTTCAAATTATTGGGTATTATCAATAAGTAATATCGATATAAAGTATTGTAAAAGGGGCATATCTTCGGATATTCCCCTTTTTCTTTGAACCAAAGTTGGCTTTTACGTGTCTTACTTTAAAATAGAAAAAGCATATAGCATGGAGTGGTTTTTTGAGATATTAGGATCAAACGATGTCGATTTTAAAGTTTCATTATTCAGATTGTTTATGAGTTTAGCCCTGGGTGCTTTGGTCGGCATGGAAAGGCAACATCGTAAACAACCTGCCGGGTTTCGTACATTTTCACTTATTACGACAGGTACCACATTAATGATGCTGATATCTATACATATCGGGGTTAAGTATGGCGGAGATTCTGCCCGCCTTGCAGCACAGGTAATTTCCGGAATTGGTTTTCTGGGTGCCGGCGCAATCATACAAAGCAAAGGTACGATTAAGGGCATGACTACGGCATCCAGTATATGGGCAATGGCTGCCGTCGGATTGGCTGTTGGAGAAGGAATGTATATTGAAGGATTAATCGGAACGCTTTTTGTTTTGTTTATATTAATCAGTCTGGAGCGTTTCGAGAAGAAAGCCGGAATAGAATGGGTCCCAAGAACATTGGAAATAGAATTTTCTACCTTGGATATACCATTTGATGAGGTGAAGAATTTTCTGAAATCTGCTGGTCTCGAAACCCATTATACAGGGTTTGAGCAAAATATTAATGAGAATAAAACCATTGTACAGTTTACGATCTTTCTGAAGCTTCGGAATAACTATCAGAAAACATTTAATGCAATCAAAGATTTGCCAAACGTCAAAAGTGTCAAAGTATATTCTTAATCTTGCTTTATGCAGGAAATAAATCAAAAGGTTCTGACCCGTCTTCGTTTCGCAATTTAGTGTCAGCACCTGCTTGTATTAATAGCTGAGCAATTTCGGTTTCGGAGTT
>JBOFKE010000208.1:0-2035 GCA_051657185.1 Bacteroidales bacterium
GCTTTGCTGAAAGTACGTTTACGACAGTCGGAGCTAATTTGCGGCTCACCTCGTTTCTGTTTGCAGAAACAACAACTTCTTCAACGGCAAGTACGTCTTCTTCCAGTTCAAACAAAATGTTTTCAACAGATTTCAAATCACCGATTTTTCTTTTTACTACACGATATCCGAGATTTTTGGCGATTAAGTTTAATGATTGATTTGTTGTGGGTATTTCAAGAGAGAAACTTCCGTCGTCGGTCGTCATTGTACCGGTTGTAGAGTTTTCAATATAAACATTTGAATAAGGTAATCCTTCGCCGGTAAGTTTATCGATAACCCGGCCTTTGATTGTTAAACTTGTTGGAGCTGCCATACATAACGCAGCAAAAAATATAAACAGGATGCTTAATGTGTTTCTTTTGATCATATAGTTAAATGCTATATTATTAGAGAATAGACAACTCTTCGTCCGCTTAATATATGAGACGTAAAGAGCATAAATGATTGATTATATCCTGAATGATACGGATATAATGATGACTTATCAAACGGTATATTTGATAACTGATTCTATTTTAAGCATTTTGCGGAGGTCCGCGAAGAAAAGATATATGAGTCCTGCTTTCAGGTACGAACAATAAGCGTTCGTCTGAGAAAAATTCGTCGATAAGAATTTCTTCAGTTTTAAATGTAAAAGCAGCAACTTCGGGAAGTAATACCGGATGGGAAAGTTGATCAATAGTTAGAACTTGTCCTTTGGTATGTGTGTGGCAATCTTCTTTATCAAATGGATGTGAATGAACAATCATTACTCCATTTACTATATGCGCATGACTAAATCCTCCGATACAATAAGCATAGGTACTTAAAAGAATCAGAAGTAAAATAGTCAAAAATGAATTCTTCTTCAATTGGAGCATATAGTATGGTATATAATCGAATGCAAAGATATTTATTTTGATTTGATCTAAATAGTAATTTTGTTTAATTATTGAATGTGATAAAATAAAATTGTGAGAAAAAACGATTCATTATATTTATATGACCGATGTATTAATAGAGAATGAAGAATAGAATTGCAGAAGGCTGGTGTCGATTGGTGCTGATTGGGTGTCGACTCAAATAGCTCAATCAGCACCTTTATATAGTTGATATATAATAATATATAAGCCTGGTGCTGATAGTGCTGATTGAAATGCAAACTCTGGGAGATATTTCAGCTTTTTTTTAAGAAGGAAGAGCTAGCAGAAGTTTTAATCGGGGTTTATGATATTATACCCCAATTAAACTTCTTGCTGAATAATTTTCTTAATTGTACTGCTAACAGACGATTTTCAGGAGAACTGAGTGTTGGATCATTTTCAATCACTTCTCTGGCAATATCTCTTGTTAACTGAACAATTTGTCCATCAGTTGCCAGATTTGCTAATTTCAGATCAAAAGCAATTCCGCTTTGTTGTGTTCCTTCAAGATCTCCGGGACCTCTCAATTCAAGATCTGCTTCAGATATTTCGAATCCGTCGTTGGTTCGAACCATGATTTCCATTCGTTTGCGTGTGTCATTGGATAGTTTTGGTGAGGTCACTAATACGCAATACGATTGGTCGCCTCCGCGTCCGACTCTTCCTCGTAACTGATGGAGCTGAGAAAGTCCGAATCTCTCGGCATTCTCTATTATCATCACCGTTGCATTAGGGACATTAACACCCACTTCAATAACGGTTGTGGCTACCATTATATGAGCTTCGTATGTTGCAAAACGTTGCATAGCCGCGTCTTTGTCTTTTGCTTTCATTTTGCCATGTACCATGCATACCCGATAATCCGGAAAGGCTGCCTGAATCTGGTAAAAACCATCTTCGACATTCTTCAGATCCATTTTCTCGTTTTCCTGTATTAATGGATATACGATATAGATTTGTCTTCCTTCTTCGAGTTGCTTTTTCATGGAAGTGTAGAGGCTCCCTCTTTTGTTATCAAACTGATGTATGGTTTGAATAGGTTTCCTGCCGGGTGGTAATTCATCGATGACAGATACATCTAAGTCTCCATA
>JBOFKE010000209.1:0-6998 GCA_051657185.1 Bacteroidales bacterium
AATGTCCGGTCAGAACAACAAGCTCATCGACACCTAACCCATCAATAATCTGAATCATTCCATTTGATACAGGTTTGCCTGTACGTACAGAGCGACGATGAACCTTACTGCTCTGTTGATCCAGCACCCATACATACGAATTATAAGTCGGTGTATTGCAAACTGCTTTAAGCGGAATCAATAACATCGTGGATGCTGCTTCGTCTTTAGCTTTCGGAAAGAACATCACTCCTGATGTACCTCCTAATAATGTGTTATCAGGATTGTCAACCGAAGCCGTCAGAATAAATGATAAATTATTCGGACTGGTACTCTTAGATATATTCAGAATCTTTGCCGAACGTTGAGATTCTGAAGTATTTCCATCGAATCTTACATTTATAAGATCCCCCGATTTATAAGATGCTGCTACAGCCTGGGAGACTGAAGCCTCAATCTTTACCTTATTCATATCTATGAATGAGACAATCGGTTGAAAGGCTTTTACGTCCTGATGTACCTCCACATTCACCTGCTGAACATAACCATCGAAAGGCGCAAGCAAACGCGTATCTTTCAATTCATTTTCGGCAGATTCATAATTCGCTTTTGCCACCAGAAAGCTTGCTTCTGCTTTTTCCAATGCACTTTGAGGTACATTATCCTGATTATATAAAGTCTGAATACGCTTATACTCAGCTTCAGCCTGCAAATAGGCAGCCTTTGCTTTGTCTCGACGCACTTTAAAATCGCGATTGTCGATCTCGGCGATAACTTCTCCTTTTCGGAAGTAATCACCTGAATAAGCTTTAAAGCTTTGCAGAGGACCACTTACTCTGAAAGACAAATCAGATTCGCGAAATGGTTTTGAGATAAATGAAACCTCATTTGAAAAGGTTGATGAATCTGCTTTTACTTCATAAGCAGATACTTTCAATCGGGGATCATGTTCTGTCTTGTCATTGGATGAGCATGACAGTAACCCGAAAATCAAACAAATTAAAACAACATTCTTTTTCATTCCTTTTTTAGCTCATTGATTTGCTCAAAGGAACATATAAGCGTGAAAAGATAAAATCAAAAAATAGACGAAACGGAAAAATCGGGTACTGAAACGGAATTCTACAAGTAATAAAAAAAGCCATCAAGTATATTTCTATACTCAATGGCCTGAATTTATTGTAAATCTTCAACAAATATTACTCACACTGACAATAATCGTTTGCTCCGCAAGGACAAGATTGTCCTCCCATGATTTCATCCATATATAAGCGATAAAACTTCTCTTTAATTTCGTCACGAACGCGACGGAATTCACTTTCTATAAATTCCGGAGTACCGGTAGCATGAGACGGATCGTCAAACCCTATATGCAAGCGATGCTTCACTCTTCCTGTAAAAGCAGGACAAGTCTCGTTTGCACCTCCGCAGACTGTTATCACATAGTCCCACGGCTCATTCAGATATTTCTCTACCGAATCAGATGTATGTCCTGAAATATCAATGCCAACCTCAGACATTGCTTTCACGGCACCGTCGTTCAGTTTACCTGCGGCTTGTGTTCCGGCAGAACAAACAATCATATAACGATCGAAGGATTGAAGGAAGCCATGCGCCATCTGGCTACGGCAACTATTGCCTGTACATAAAATCAATACTTTCATATTCTATCGGAGTTTATATTTTGAAACACTTTTAAGATAGAAAAGGTTGCCTCCTTTTCCGAAAGCAACCTTTTCATATACTATATAAATAAGTCTGATTAATTCAAACCTCTGTTATTCAATAATGGCTGGATACCCGGTTCTGCACCTCTGAAGTTTGTGTACATAATCATAGCATCATCAATACCACCCGGAGTCAACACATACTTACGAAACTTAGCCGCAACTTCGGGATTGAAAATATCGCCTGTTTCAACAAATGCCTGATAAGCATCTGCATCCAGAACTTCAGCCCAGATGTAGCTATAATAACCGGCAGTATAACCACCACCCATCGTATGACGGAAATAAGTTGAACGATAACGTGGAGGGATCTGAGAAAGAATACCTCTGTTTTTCATTTGCTTCTCTTCAAACTTAGCCGGAGTGAAATCAGCAGGAACTTCTGTCATTACGTGATAATCCATATCAAGAATAGACGCAGCTAAATATTCAGTCGTAGCAAAACCTTGTCCCCATGTTCCGCTTTTTTGGATCTTCTCGATCAAAGCATCCGGCATAGGCTCGCCTGTTTCGTAGTGCTTAGCATATACTTTCAAGACCTGAGGTTCAAATGCCCAGTGTTCCATGATTTGAGAAGGAAGTTCTACGAAATCGCGAGGTACACCACCTACTCCTGTATATTGAACATCTTTAAATAAGTTATGCAAAGCGTGACCAAATTCGTGGAAATAAGTTTCTGTTTCGTCTGCGCTTAACATAGCCGGTTTACCATCAACCGGAGCTGTAAAGTTACAAACGATTGTAACTACCGGCGAAACTTTCTTACCATCTTCGTAAGACTGCCCGCGGTATGTACCACACCATGCACCGCCACGTTTCGAGCTACGAGGATGGAAATCCATATAAAGTACGCCTAAATGAGAGCCGTCTTTGTCTTTACATTCGTAAGCTACTGCTTCGCTGTGAGGAAGTGGAATATCTTTGATTTCCTCGAATGTAATACCATAAAGCTGGTTACATACATAGAAAATTCCGTTTGTTACATTTTCTAAAGTCAGGTAAGGACGAATTTGATTTTCATCTAAATCAAATTTCTCTTTCATAACTTTCTCGTTATAGAATCTCCAGTCCCATCCTTCAAGTTGACCTTTGACACCATCTTTTTTCATAGATGCCTGCAACTCTTTAGCTTCATCGTTGGCTTTTTTCACAGCATAAGGCCATACTTGATCCAATAGATTGTAAACATTGGTATCTTTCTTAGCCATGCGCTCTTCCAAAGCATAGTTTGCATAGTTATCAAAGCCCATCAATTTAGCTTTTTGTAAACGAAGGTCAACCAATTGCTTGATTACTTCATTATTGTCAGCCTCATTTCCATTGTTGCAACGGTTAATGTAAGCTTTAAATATTTTCTCTCTTAAGGCTCTGTTTTCTGAGAATTGAAGGAATGGCATTACACTTGGATTATGTAATGTAAAAATCCATTTTCCTTCTTGTCCTTCACTTTTAGCAGTAGCTGCAGCTGCAGACACAACTCCTGAAGGAAGACCTGCTAAGTCAGCCTCGTTATCAATAACAAGTTGAAAATCGTTTGTTTCGCTCAACACATTTTGCTCGAAAGACAATTGAAGCATCGCGATCTGACTGTTCAAACCACGAAGCGTCTCCTGATCTTCAGCATTCAGATTAGCTCCTCCACTCACAAAACCTTTGTAAGTATCTTCCAATAATTTAGTCTGAGCCGGATTCAGATTAAAATCTGCTTTACGATCATAGACCTGTTTCACACGCTCGAATAAACGTGGATTCAGATTGATGTCGTCATAGTGAGCAGACAAAATCGGAGAAAGCTCTTTATTCAAAGCCTGCATATCCGGATTTGTATTTGCACCGTTTAATCCGAAGAATACACGACTTACTTTTGATAATAATTTTCCGCTTCCGTCAAGTGCTGCAATTGTATTATCGAAATCAGGCATCGCACGATTATTTACGATCGCCTCAATCTCTTGTTTTTGTTGTGCAATTCCTTCGAGAAAAGCAGGTTTATAATGTTCGATAGAAATTACATCGAAGTTCGGTACGTTAAACGGAGTATTCCATTCTGCGAAGAACGGATTGGTAGTTTCCGTGCTCTTTCCAGTAGAGCAAGAACTCATCAATACGGCAACCATTCCCGCTGCCAAAAACATTTTCTTCATTCTTTGATTCGGATTGTTTATTATATAACTTTATTATTGTTCTGTGCTAATAGCCCCTTACTATACAAAAATAGATAATCTGTCAGTTTTCACTGACAGATTATTATTAATTTATCAAAAATGACTATTAATTGCTATTTATTATTGCAAATTCGTATCAGGATACATGCTTTTCCACCATTCCGTTTGCTCTTTCAAATATCTGTCGAACCACGCCAAAATAGAGTTCGTCCATTTGATTTTCTTATTGAAATCTGCAATACCATGATTCTCACCCTGAACCTCAATCATCTCTACCGGTTTCCCTAACAACTTAAGCGCTGTATACATCTGAATACTCTCTCCCACCGGTACATTCGTATCTACAGAACCATGAAGGAACAAGATCGGCGTTTTAACTTTATCGGCCTGGAATAACGGACTTTGCTTTGTGTAAAGCTCCGGATTATTCCATGGGTAGCTATCTGCACTTGCCGCGGTACTGTATGCATATCCCCAGTAACCTTCACCCCAATAACTTGAAAGAGCACTGATACCGGCATGTGAGATTGCAGCTGCAAAGATATCGGTTTGCGTTTGCAAATACTGAGTCATAAATCCTCCGTATGAGGCTCCAATACATCCGATTTTAGAAGCATCAACGAAACTATTATCCGCACAGAATTTTTTTGTTCCTTCGATAATATCTTCGGCTGTACGTTTACCCCATGCATTCACATGGCGGGCAGACATCTTTTGTCCCCAACCAATCGTTCCGCTCGGATTGAGAACCAAAACAACATATCCGTTTGCTGCATACAAATGAGCAGGATAAGGATGTTCCATCGTTTTAGATGTCGGTGTAGTACCTCCGTAATAGTAAACGATCATTGGATACTTTTTCGTTGCATCAAAATCTGAAGGTAAATAATAACGCCCATCCACCTGATTACCGTCTGAAGCAATAAAGTTCCAGTCCTCAACTTTGCCTAGTTCGATACCTTTAAGTCTTTCTGAAGAAGCATCAATCAAACATTTCGATTTCTTATTCTTCATATCCATCACATAAGCAGATGAGAAGTTCGAAACACTTTGTCCGGTATAAATCGCATTTTTACCGTTTTTCGAGATATTAAAACCACGTAATACATCCTCTTCGACCGGTACAACTTCGTATTTATTCTTAGAAACCGAATACAAATAAGGTCTTACCAAGTCTTTATCTGTTGCCATAACTGCAATCTGATCATCATTTATCCATTTTGCCGATTCTATCGTCGGATCAAAGTTTTTCGCGATCGGAGTTGTTTTTTTAGTAGCTAAATCGAACAAGAATATTTGTGAATCATAAGTATTCGCCATTTGTCCTTCTTCGATATCCAGACCGATTCCGTCAAATGCTTCAGGAGATCCCTGAACTAAAAGCGTTTTTCCGTTTGGAGAAAATTTAGCACCTCCGCCATAACGAACATCGCTCCACAATGTATCCACTTTATTTGTTGCCAGATTCATCAAATACATCGATGACACATTGAACGGTCTTTCTTTGAAATCCTCACGGGAGGAACCGAACAGAATAAACTTTCCGTCTTCACTTATATCATTCAATGACGCTGAATGTGCACCAAATGTAAGGCGCTCCATTGCTCCGGTATTCAAATCATATTTATATAATGAATTTCTATATCTCCAATAAGACTGACGGTCATTAGGCGTAATAAAGCGTCTGAAATCTTTATCTAAATCTGCCGGAGCTTTTTCGGATTGATTCACAATCAGAAAATCTTCTGTAGGTGCAAATGAGAATCCTCCTTCAGGCAATGATGCCACAATCATTTCTTCGCTTAAGTCAGCCGGATTCATTAACCAAAGTTGTGTACCATCCATTCCCCGTTTCGTGAAATACAATTTATCACTTACCGGCAACCAGTTTGCAGAATTACGGGAACCATCAAGGACTGCTATTTTCTTGTTTGTCTGAAGATCTATCAAATAATTTTCCGAAGCACTTTTCCCATCCTTAAAGGTTGTAGAAACACGTACAGTTCCATATTTGCCCGATGGTGAAATCGTTACTCCTCCAATTCTTTCTCCTGTCATTAAATCCTGCAGATTTAATTTGCGATTCTGATTATTGGCAATAACAACGTCAACTGTTTCGAACTTTGAATCGGGCTCGAAAGCAACCGATAAGCGTGGTGTTTCGGCTTTATCTTTTCTTTCCGATACCGTACGGATTTTATATTCGTAGTTTTTATTCTGAAGGGTCAAAGGCACCGTAATTTCAGATTGCTTATTCAAGCTATCTTGTGCCGAAGATTTTGTATTGATCAGCTTACCGTCCTGATAGACGGCTAGTATAGATGGAGATGTGATTTTCAATGTACCCTTACAATATCTATCCGGCTGAATTGAAAATGTATATTCATTAACAGCAAAGCCTTCAGGTGTAATTTCTACAACGACATAGCCTGCAGTGTCAGCACTAAGAACAGTTTTTGCCAAAATCCCATTGGATAGGTCATGACTTTTTTGCAATACTGTTAAACCGGAGAATTCTTTTTGATTCACATCTTTATCATCGATCATAACTGGTTTTTTTACTAAAACCGGGCCATAATGATCAAATGTTGTTACTAACTTTTTTGATTGTGCATAAAACGGCAACACTGAACCGCTTGCTAAACAAAGCAGGAGTATTCTTCTTCTCATCCTCATTTAAGTTTATTAGTTCCGTATATATAAGGTAATAAAAAAGGCGGAATGAGTCGTTAAACCCGATTCCGCCGTAAAAATATAAAATATAAATTGATATACTAAAATATCTTGCTAAAGAATTCTATTTACTTCCTTCGAAAGGTTTCCCCATTCGATCACCCCAAATGTATTCAACCAATACGGGACAATCAATATATGGATTTCTGTTACCCTGAATTTTATAGATTTCTTCGTTGCGTTTAATCTCTTTTTGACTTACAGGATCCTGTCTGTGCCATTTAATCAGGGTACTTAACTGCCAACCTGAGTAAAACGGATACTTCGTTTTCGTTATAGCTTTTGATCCTGCCCATGCATTCATATTTTCATTCTCGTAACGAGTTGCAAAATAAAAATAAGTTCGTGCCAGGTCTCCTTTAATATCATCATTCGGCTCAAATACTGTTTCCTG
>JBOFKE010000210.1:0-4131 GCA_051657185.1 Bacteroidales bacterium
AATCTTTTTCTGAATTTATAAGCCGATTCTGAGGTAATACAAAGTATTTCTGCAATTTCCTTAGTCTGTAGTCCTGCTAAAACCAACGAGCAGAATACCACATCACGTCTTTTAAGCCCATCATGCTTCTTCGCTAAACCTAAAGCCAGATCATGGTGAAAATAAGTCATCTCACTAGAAGGATTTAATTCATTCTTTAAACGCATAACTTCACTCTTAAGCAACTCGTTCATCTGTTTGTAAAGCAAAACTTCAAGGGAGGAGTTATCATCGGGATCGTATTTTACCAGACACTCAATATATGTTTCATTCTCCAGCTCCACAAAACAAGTTTTAATCAAGGTCGCAATTAAATTATTATCGCTGCATTTATTTACTCGTTTAGCATACAGTCCATTCGTTAAATGCTCTAACGTTATCTCTGCAGGCATATAGTTCGCAAACTCTTTAGGAACTAAACTTCTAAAATCCATATTTATCAAATTCTGAGGAGAATCAAACTTGAACATCACACACGCAAAACGATTGCATGCAAGAATATCTCCGCTTTTTGAAAGTAAAAAGTGGGCTGTATCAGAACTACTATCATTCAAAACACGATGTAAATAAAGGCTCTTTTCCATATAAACTGTATATTACTGACTGTTTTATCATTTTCCTATCTCTATTCCATGCTATTTTCCCGGTATCTGTATAAATTCAGATTCATTTACGATACAAAAGTAATTATTTCGATTTATTAGCAAATGTGTTTTTTCATTTATTTCATTCAGCCTCTGACTTTAACATATCCGAATCACAAACCAAACAATTACATATATTTGAAACTAAAAATATCTATATATAAATAAGTTATCATTTTGCACATAAAGGAAACAATAATTTGCATATCGGAAATTATTATCCGTATTTTTTATTGCTTCACGCGTTATTCTCCAAATCATAATACACATTTCACCCTAAAAGTGTGCAGTAAATTGCAAACAAAAGGCGTTTTTTCTTTTCTATGCAAAATAAGTTTATAACTTTGCCGCAAAATATCTATAAAATTTAACCTTAAAGGTGTTCCATTTTAGTTGGAATGAAAAGGGAACCGTGTGAAAATCATGGACTGTCGCGCAACTGTAAGCTCCATTAAATCAGTCTTGTAACGAACGTCACTGAATGAATAATTCGGGAAGACATACAAGATAGAGCAAGTCAGGAGACCTGCCTTTTATAGGTTTGGCAATGCTTTCGCGTAAAAAGCGGAGTCGGGTAAATGTAAATAGAACAGTGAGTTATTAACTTAATCATGTATGCTCGTCGTATATGCTTAGTCTGTTTTGTGTTATAGTATCAGTTACTCCTCCCCTTTTTTGAATCAAGGTTTAAAGCATTGCAGAATTGAAAGAGCTTTTGCGCTCGTTTAGGTATCACTAAAAAGAAAAATGTATGCAAGCACACATGCGTAAAATTAAAAAAGTACTTATTGCTAACCGCGGTGAAATTGCTGTCCGTATCATGCGTTCATGCAAAGAAATGCGTATAAGTACAGTCGCTATTTTCTCCGAAGCAGACAGAACGGCTAAACACGTTTGGTATGCTGATGAAGCTTACTGCGTTGGAGAAGCAGCATCTAAAGATAGCTACCTGAATATTGAACGTATTATTGACGTAGCTAAAAAACATAATGTGGATGCCGTTCATCCGGGATACGGATTCTTATCGGAGAATTCACATTTCGTACAAAGATGTAATGAGGAAGGAATCATTTTCATCGGGCCTAGTGCCAAAACGATGGATATGATGGGCGACAAAATATCAGCTCGCAAGCATATGATTAAGGCTGATGTTCCAGTTGTTCCCGGAACGGAAAAAGGATTGAATAGCGTTGAAGAAGCGATTGAAGTCTGCAACCAGATCGGGTATCCTGTTATGTTGAAAGCATCTATGGGTGGTGGTGGAAAAGGTATTCGCCTGATCCAAAACGAAACAGAAGTAAAAGATGCTTATCTGAATGCTAAATCCGAATCATTGTCTTCATTTGGAGACGATACAGTATATATCGAGAAATTTGTTGAAGAACCTCACCACATCGAATTCCAGATCCTGGGCGACAACCACGGAAATGTGATTCACCTGTGTGAAAGAGAGTGTTCGATTCAACGTCGTAATCAAAAAATATTAGAGGAAAGCCCTTCTCCGTTTATCACGGATGAGTTGCGCAAGCAAATGGGTGAAAAAGCGGTAATGGCTGCTAAAGCTGTCAACTACTCCGGAGCCGGTACTATCGAGTTCCTTGTAGACAAACACCGTAACTTCTATTTCCTTGAAATGAATACTCGTCTGCAGGTTGAACACCCTATTACGGAAGAAGTATTAGGTATTGACCTGGTTAAAGAGCAAATCAAAATTGCTGATGGTATGCCATTGAGCCACCGTCAGGAAGATATCGTTCAACGCGGTCATGCCATCGAGCTTCGTATCTGTGCTGAAGATGCAGATATGAACTTCATGCCGGCTCCGGGTCTGATCAAGAAAAATCTTGAACCTACAGGTATCGGTGTACGTATTGACTCTTATGCGTATGAGGGATACGAAATTCCGATCTATTACGATCCGATGATCAGTAAACTGATTGTTTGGGCTACTAACCGTACGTATGCGATCGACCGTCTTCACCGTGTACTTGAAGAGTACAAGATCACAGGGGTGAAAACAAATATCAACTATTTGAAACGTATCATCGAAGTTCCTGATTTTGTGAACGGAAAATATGATACCGGATTTATTGGTAAACACGGCGAAGAGTTGCAAAACAAAGGCAGCCAGACTGAAACCGAGAAAGAAAACATTGCTATTATCGCATCTTACATGGACTATATCATCAATCTGGAGGAAAACAGTTCGAACGACAACAACGATAATCGTCCGACAAACCGCTGGAGAAACTTTGGTCTGCATAAAGGTGTATTAAGAATTTGATATATGGAAGTACAAATTGGAAACAGAGTTGCCGAAGTTGAATTGATCAGTAAAGAGGGTAACTTCGTATGCCTTTCAATTGATGGCGAACAATACGAGATCGATATTACAATGTTGGAAGATGGGGTTTACTCGATCCTTAACAACGGTAAATCTTACAATGCCGAACTTACCCGTTCGGAAGACAACAAAGAATACAAGGTAAATGCTGCTTTCTCTAGCTATGATGTGAAGATCATCGACGAAAAAGCAAAATATCTGCGCATGCGAAAAGATACGGATGACCGTCAGGACAACAAGATCATTTCGCCGATGCCGGGTAAAATCGTAAGTATTCCGGTTAAAGTCGGTGATACACTTTCCAAAGGAGATACAGCGATTGTTATTGAGGCAATGAAAATGCAAAACAGCTTCAAAGTTGCTTCAGATTGTACAATCAAGGAAATTTTGGTCGCAGAGGGGGATGCTGTAAATGCAAACCAGGTGTTGATCCACTTAGAGTTGAACTAAAAGGTATAGCCGTATGACAAGAGAAGAATTATATAAATCTTTCGAAGATAAAAATAAAGCTGCCGAAATCGGTGGCGGTATCGATCGTATCGAGAAACAACACAGTGCCGGTAAAATGACGGCTCGCGAACGTATCGAGAAACTTTTAGATAAAGGTACTTTCGTTGAATTGGATAAATTCATGGTACACAACTGTTCAAACTTCGGTATGGACAAAAAACACCTTCCGGGTGACGGTGTTGTAACTGGTCATGGTAAAATCGAAGGTCGTCAGGTTTTCGTTTATGCTTATGACTTTACGACTTACGGTGGTACGTTAGGTGCTGTTACTGCTAAAAAAATCGTTAAGGTTCAGGAACTGGCTCTTAAGAACGGTGCTCCTATCATCGGATTGAATGACTCGGGCGGAGCTCGTATTCAGGAAGGTGTAGACAGTCTTTCCGGTTACGCATCTATCTTCTACCAAAATACAATGGCTTCAGGTGTGATCCCTCAGATCTCTGCTATCCTGGGTCCTTGTGCGGGTGGTGCATGTTACTCTCCTGCATTAACTGACTTCATCTACATGGTAGACGAAAAAAGTTATATGTTCGTAACAGGTCCTGAAGTTGTGAAAACGGTTACGCATGAAGAGGTAACGAAAGAAGAACTAGG
>JBOFKE010000211.1:0-2117 GCA_051657185.1 Bacteroidales bacterium
CAATTAAAAATAAATCCACACTATATAACATAAAAAGCCCCTATACGCTTGTCTTTTTCTACAACCCGGACTGCCATGCTTGCAAAGAAATCAAACTAGATTTAGAGAACTCCAATTCAATCAATAATCTGGTAAACAACAAGAGATTGACAATTCTGGCTGTTTACACAGACGAGGAGCTTGATTTGTGGGAACATTCCGTTAACGAGTATCCTCAAAACTGGATTGTATCCTATAATCCCGATTCAAAAATAAAGATGAATCAAATGTATGATTTGAAGGCAATACCTACACTTTATTTATTGGACAACAACAAACAAGTATTACTTAAAGATGCAACTATTGAGCAAATCAATAAATACTTCGATTTCCAAACTAATTTTTGATTTTAACACTTTGAATAGCAGGCTATTCAAAAAATATACTTACTTTTCCTGCGCATTATTAATCTTAAACTGTTGCCATTATGAATTTTAATGATTTTCCGGCTGAACCTTTTCGCATAAAATGCGTCGAGCCGGTAAAAATGATCTCGCGCAAGGAACGCGAAGAAGTTATCAGAAAAGCAGGATTTAATACTTTTTTAATCGACTCCGAAGATGTTTACATTGATCTTCTTACCGATAGCGGTACGAATGCTATGAGTGATAAACAATGGGGAGGAATGATGCAAGGAGATGAAGCTTACGCCGGCAGTAGAAATTTTCATCACTTAGATACTACTGTCAAAGAGCTATTCGGTTTTAAGCATATGGTTCCGACTCATCAAGGGAGAGGTGCGGAAAACCTCCTGTCACAGATCGCAATTAAACCCGGGCAATACGTACCCGGAAATATGTATTTTACAACTACACGTTACCATCAGGAACGTAATGGCGGTATCTTCGCAGATATCATCCGAGACGAAGCCCATGACGCTTCACTTAATATTCCGTTTAAAGGAAACATTGACCTTGAAAAACTACAAAAACTCATTGATGAAAAAGGCGCAGATGCTATTGCGTACGTATGTCTTGCTGTCACAGTTAATCTTGCAGGCGGTCAGCCTGTATCCATGAAAAACATGAGAGACGTTCGTGAGCTGACATCAAAACATGGGATCAAAGTATTTTTTGATGCTACAAGATGTGTTGAAAACGCCTATTTCATTAAAGAACAGGAATCCGGCTATGAAGATAAAACAATCAAAGAAATAGTACATGAAATGTTCAGCTATGCAGATGGTTGCACAATGAGTGGAAAAAAAGATTGTTTGGTAAATATCGGTGGATTCTTATGTATGAATGACGACGAACTTTTTCAGGATGCCAAAGAATTAGTGGTCGTATATGAAGGCATGCCCTCATACGGAGGAATGGCCGGTCGCGACATGGAGGCAATGGCAATCGGCCTCAAAGAGTCAGTCCAATTTGAGTATATCGAACATCGTATCAAACAAGTTCGTTATCTGGGCGAAAGACTCCTTGAAGCAGGGGTACCAATTATTGAACCTATAGGCGGACATGCTGTTTTTTTAGATGCCAGACGCTTTTGTCCTCATCTTTCTCAAGAAGAATTCCCTGCACAAAGTCTTGCTGCTAATATTTATGTAGAAACCGGAGTTCGTAGTATGGAAAGAGGTATCGTTTCGGCAGGCCGAGATAAAATAACTCATGAAAACCATAAGCCTAAACTCGAAACCGTACGTCTGACTATACCTCGCAGAGTATATACCTATAAACATATGGATGTCGTAGCTGATGGTATAATCAACCTGTTCAAACATAAGGAAGATATTAAGGGTTTGAGATTCGTTTATGAACCTAAGCAGCTTAGATTCTTTACTGCTCGCTTTGAACAAATTTAAATTTCAAAAGAATTCATTAGGAGTATCGGTTTATTCGATACTCCTTTTTATTTGGATCTATGATGATTTTTATCCGATTAAACTTAGTTTTTCAATTAATCCAGCAGCACAATCATTACCTAAAAAAAGGTATAATTAGACATTGTGTCACAAAAAACCTCAAATTAAAATCATTTTGCTAATACCAACAAGCACTTTCCAAAAAGGAATATCTCTTAAATATTACACATTTCAAATACAAATAAGGCAAATCTAAATTTATATACGTACT
>JBOFKE010000212.1:0-4902 GCA_051657185.1 Bacteroidales bacterium
ATATGGTACCCTCTCTTCTTTCGAATCAACCCGATTTCTTCGGGGTCGTGAATGTATGCTGACTCTTTATTTGAAGAAATAATCTGAATGATATGCAACTGGAATATCCTATGGATGCTTTTCCTTCATGTAAGTCGGATGATATTTAGTTAAAGGTTTGATTTTAGAGTATATGTGTAGTTTGTAGTCCGGGGTTTTAACTGTTTGTTTTATATATAATTAATGAATGTATTTATTGGGCAATTACTAATTTGCCTAGTTTTATTTCCATGGAATATTAATCTAAAGATAATAGTATGAAAAAGTTATGTGCAATCATTCTAACCCTTTTTCTTCCGTTTAATAATCTTTTGCAGGCTCAGTTATCTGTAGATAAAGTGAGATATGAAATAGGATATTCTTCAAGAGCATTGGATACGCCACATAGAAGAGTGAAATCAGAGGATCTGAAAGTTTTGCAGATAGGAGATTCTGTAAGTAAATTTTATTCGTTTTGGGAGAGTAAAATTGAAATGAAACGAGACTCTTTGAGAAAAAAAGGATATTCTGCTGTTCAGTCGCAGGGAATGATCAGTGGGATGAAACGAAGCTACGATAAATCGACTATTTATAAGAATTATCCTGCAAGAAGAAAAATGACCGTTTATGATCTGGTCGTAAAAGAGTTTGCTTATGAAGATGCACTTCCCGCTCCAAAGTGGGATATACAGAATGAGAATAAAACGATTTTGGGATATAAATGTCAAAAAGCAAAAACTAACTACAGGGGACGTAACTGGGTTGTGTGGTTCACTCCGGATATTCCTATAAGTGAAGGTCCGTGGAAATTGTATGGGCTTCCTGGTCTGATTCTGCAGGCTGATGATGAGAAAGATGAATTCAACTTTTTGTGTGTCGGGATAAAAAATATAGATGCACCATACGATATAATTGTGAATGACACTAAGAAAACGATTAAAACAACCCGTGCGGAGTTCTTGAAACTCCTTAGAAATTTATATCTGAAGCCGAATGAAACACTATCACAAATAGCTGGCGTCGAAATAAAAAATATATCACCGGCTAAGATTGAACGCTCTTACAATCCGATAGAGTTTTAAGCTAATCCATTAAACTGATACATGAATACCGTTTTAAGCAATTACTTTTATGAGAATATACCTACTATTAAGTCTGTCTGTTTTATTTCTTAGCTCGTATTCACAGCAAATAAAAATAGATAAGGTTCGCTTTCAGGTCACATATGAAAGCGCTGAATTGACAAGACCTCATACGAAAACGCCAATGAGAGATTATAAGATGCTGCAGATAGGAGATTCGTTATGCAAGTTTTTTTCGATATCAGCTGAAAGATATCAGAATAAGAAAGATTCTTTGTTTGCTTTGGGATATACGGCAAACCAAGTAATGACGTTATTGGCAAATGAAGAAAGAAGTAAGGATAATCATGTCATTATAAAAGGATATCCTGACCGAAATCATTTGACATTTTTAGGGATGATTGGAAAAAACTTTTCATATCAGGAGAGGTCAGATTCACCGAAATGGGAAATCGTGTCTGAATATAAAGATATACTCGGATACAAATGCCAGAAGGCGAAGGCGGCTTATAAAGGACGTAACTGGATAGTCTGGTTTGCTCAGGAGATTCCTTTGAGTAGCGGGCCGTGGAAGCTATACGGATTGCCGGGATTGATATTAATGGCGGAAGATGAAAAACAAGAATTTGTTTATACCTGTATCGGATTGACCAATGAAGATGGGGAGGAAGTATCAATGACAATGCGGGATCGGAAATATATACGAACAACGAAAAATGAGTTTATGAAACTACTGAAAGAGGCCCATTATTATCCGGATAAGACAATTTCAAAAATTTACGGAGCTGAAATTAAGTTAGTGTCTCCCGATACACAGGAACGCTCTTACAATCCGATAGAGTTTTAATATAGAAAAGTAATCCTTATGGCATGCAAAACACAAAACGAATTCTAAATATCCTGCTCATTTTATTCTGTTTCCAAATGGCAAGGACACAGAACAGCATAAACGGAAATATTCGGGATGCTAAGACAGATCAGCCTTTGGCAAATGTAACGATTGTACTGATGCGGAGCGACAGTACGATTATTCATTATGCCTATTCGGAAGAGGACGGAAGGTTTGATTTGAAGCAAAGCAGCGAAGGTGTATGGGTTCGTTTAAGCATAATTGGCTATAAGAGTATTCAGCAGAAGTATTCGGAGATTCCGTCGGATTTTACTTTCCGAATGAATCCCGAAGTGTTTAAATTGCGCGAAGTACGAGTTACAACGGAACGTATAAGAGAAGATGGGGATACGTTGATCTATCTGGTCAGTGGTTTCAAGATGATACAGGACCGGTCTATAGGTGATGTTCTGAAAAAGATGCCCGGAATAGAGGTTAATGAATCCGGGTTAATCAAATTTGAGGGAAAACCGATTAATCGCTTCTATGTGGAAGGGCTTAATTTACTTGATAAGCGTTACCAGATTGGAACGAAGAACATACCGCTCAGTGCAGTCAAAGAGGTTGAAATCTTGCGAAACCATCAGCCAATAAAAGCTTTGAAAGACAAATCCTTTTCCGATCAGGCTGCATTAAATCTGAAACTGACAGATGAGGCGAAAAGCAGATGGATGTTCAACTTCGATTTGGGAATCGGCTTGAGTCCCTTGCTTTGGAAGAATCGGGTAATGGGGATGCAATTTGCAAAGAAAAGGCAGATGATAGCCCTATATAAGAATGATAATACGGGTTATGATATAGAGAGCGAAATTGATGAAGTCACGCTTGCAGATCAAAGTACAGCGACAGAAGATCAAACGGAATCGCCTTTTGTGGTTGCGAAGTTGCGAAACAGGCAGGATGCGGCACGTAATTTTACACAAACACATCTCTTTTCTTTAAACAATCTGAATCAGTTTGATCAGAATACCTCACTACGTACTCAGATAAATTATTTATACAGCATGAATGATCGGATGGAGCAAACAGACACAAGATGGTTCCTTCCCGATTCTTCGTCTGTTTTTCTGAATGAATCCTCGGATGCCCGACTGAGACGTAATGAACTAAATACGGCAGTTACGTATGAATCAAACAAATCGGCTAAATTCTTAAAAAACGCATTTCGTTTTGGTGCAAACTGGAATGATCTGAAGAATGAAGTCTTTGAGCAACATAATAGGTATAATGAATATTATGATTTGAAAAAGTGGCAACTGGGAAACGAATTCTCATTAATAAATCAGATAGGAAAACGAACCTGGGAGTTTCAGAACAATACACGATGGAGCCGATTGCCTCAGCATCTGAATATCGTGCGGAACAATCAGGGTAATGAATCATATGATCAGCAAAAGGTTTTGCTTAATGATGTAAGTAACGATTTTAAAACTTCTTATGGTCATACAGTTGGTGGATTCTATGTGTTCTACAATCTGGGATGGCAACTCGGGATTAATGATATTACAACCGATCTGTCCGGGTCGGGATATAAGGATTTTCTTCCGCAGGATTCGTTGCAAAATGATTTCAGGCTACTCAAATCGCGCCTGTATGTTGCACCAAAAATTAATTATGAGAAGAAAGGATTGAAGTTTCGGCTGGAAGCAAAAGTATCATGGCTCGGAGTACAGGAAGTTAGCAGGATTGGCAGTGAAGGTAAGAAGTTATTAAACTTTGCTTTGTTTGAACCTAACCTTAATATTAGTTATGCATTATCTTCGAAATGGAATGTAAATGGTGGATTCAGTCGATTTTCGGATGGAATGAACCTGTATGCTCTTCTGCCCAATTACTTTTTAAAAGATTATCGGACCATTCAGTCTAATGAAACTTCATTTGGTCTGAACGATAATAATATCACAAAGATCGGATTGGAATTTTCAGATCCGATTCGAGCTTTATTCTGGAGGACATCGGCATCTATGAACTGGATGAAACAGGCATCTACCGTTTATGATCAGTTTACAGGTATTATTTTAAGTTCCTATCAGACGGACCAACCCTCACAAGTCAGACTTTTAGCCGCCCAAAGTCGCCTGATGAAAGGTTTCTCATGGATGAATCTTAGAACTTACCTTACTTTAGGCTATAACCGTCAGCAACAACAACGGTTCTTAATGGATGAGCTGACAAAAATGAATCGTCACACTTATCGATTAAGTCTGGAGATCTATGCTCAACCTTTTCAATGGTTTAATCTAGAATACCGTTTTTTGGCGTATTGGAATGAATTAAATCAGATATTGCCTTATAAAGAGCGGGTTTCGGGTACATTTAATAACAGTCATAAAATAGATCTTACCTTTAATATTGACAAAAAATGGATATTCCGCTCAACTAATTCCATTTTTAAGGAATCGCAAATGCAGCATCCGGTTGTTTTAAGTGACTTGCATCTTTCTTATTTATTCAATAAGCAGGAAATCGGAATTACACTTAGTAACTTATTCGATTCAAGGAAGTATTATCAAAATTATATTTCTGACTTTAAGGAGATAAATCGGATCGTAAAGATCCGTCCCCGACAAATTCTTTTCAGATACGCCTTTTCCATTTAGAAAGGGCTCACCTCCCTCGATTCAGATACGTTTCTGAATTTAAAACCCCGATATATTGAAAAAAGAAAGCAGTGTATCTTCGTACTGATACACCGCTTTCAGATATTTCCAGACTCAAAGCATCACCGTAAATCTGTTCTGAATTTAATCAGATGTAGCTTGAGACTTAAAATTTATATTTAGTACCTAATGAGATGATTTGTGTTTCATAGAAATTGTTGTAATCTGTTCGGTAGCCATTTCCCTGATCGATTCGTTGTCTGATCCCCATTGTATTAAATAAGTCATTACCCGTAAGACTTACCTCTAATTT
>JBOFKE010000213.1:0-7726 GCA_051657185.1 Bacteroidales bacterium
TCCAGATTAGAAGTAATATTCGGAGCTTTAATCTGAGAAAGCTTCTCTTTTGACAAAATAACAGCCGAACCTGAAGCACGCTCTCTTGATATAGTCTGAAAACCTGTGATCACTACCTCATCAAGTGCTTTATGATCTGCACTTAATACGACAACGACATCCCTCATCTTAGGAGTTACGGAAATCTCTTTTGATAACATTCCGACATAAGAAACCATCAATTTCGTAGTTTTCCCTTCCGGAATATTCAAGATAAATTGTCCGTTTAAATCCGTTGCTACCCCCTGATTCGTTCCAACTACAATAATAGCAGCACCCGGAAGCGTTTCACCCTGTTCATCTTTTACTAAACCTCTGATAGTTCTCGTTTTTGATTGAGTTATAACATTCACTGCATCCTCTAGTGTATTAGCAGAAACCTCACCATTGAGAAATGGGTTTCCCATCATTACTAGTGTCAGTAACGCTGTAACCGGATACTTTGATCCAAAAATTGTACTTTTCACTGTTTTAATTTAAATGATTAATAATAGTTACTAGTTCTCTGATTTTAATATAAATGAAGCATTTAATCCTGCTTTATTATTTAATAGACTGTTCAACATATCGCCAACTTCTCTGGCTGTCATATTTTCTATAAATGCTATATTATTTATTTGCGCTGTATAATCATTATTTAAATTCTGATCGTGACTACGAATACATCCCAAACGGAAAGAGTCATCGTTCATAAAATGCCTCTTACTGTTCAGCATCATCATTCTTACTTCTTTCAATTCTATAGTTTCCGGCCCGTTTAATGCTATCTTATCGAACAGATTTTTTATTTCATAACAGATAAGTTCAGCATCTTTAGGATCACACTGGAAAGTAATTTCGAAATCTGCACGCGCTGATGGTGTGGACTTAAGTTTCAGCTCCGAACGAATATCGTACACCAAATGTAACTCTTCGCGTATTTTACCAAATAAGCGCTTAGAAATAATTGGGTTTACAGCTTGAAGTAAAGTCATTGTGTTCATATTCATTTCATACGGAGATCCGATAATATAGGTTACCGAAGCACGTTGATCGGAGCCTTTGTGCAGTTTAAAATTTTGCTCACCTTTAATCTTCACACTTAAATCATTACTCCATTTCTCTCTTTTCTGCTTTTTACCGCCACCCAGATATTGAGCTATTAATTTCTCGAAATCTGTTTCGTGAGTTGCTCCTGTAAAATAGAAAGTAAAATCAGACATAGAAGCAAAGCGATTTTTCAAGATAGCACTCATCATATCCAGAGACACCCCCTCACCGGATAACTCATTAGCCTTTTTATTCGTTAATGAGGCATCTATAAATGAACGGAATAACATATCATTACTATTTCTCAACGATATATATCTGTCCGATTTCGCGTCCATTATTCCCTGATATTTATCTGCCGATAAGTTCAAATGATTAAATAAGATATATATTCTCTGCAAGAGTTGCTCAAATTTTGCCGTTGATGCATGTCCTCTCAAAGACTCTGTTTCGTTAGCAACAGTAAGTTTCATACTTGTCGCACCCTGATTTATCAGTCTGTTATATTGAGTTACACTATATTCACCTACCGGACCGTCATTATATAATTCACATGCCAAATCCACATAAGGAATTAAGCTTTGATCCAATAAGCTTTTACCACCTTTACTTACAGCTTCAAATACAATATTGCCTGTTTTTGTTGAGTCCTGATAATAGACTACCTGAGCACCATTTGATAACGTGTATTTGTATACAGGTAACTCCTTACAAAGCGATTCTTTTTTTACTATCTTCCCCTGATTATCAAATTTCACATCTCCAAATAAGGGCTTGGAAGCATCAAAAGGTTTATAAGGCAATAACTCTTTTTCTTTTATTGCAATAAAAGTGCTATCCAGGCTTGCCTTACCAGGTACATTTACTGAATCTTTTTGTGGCACTGTTATTAGCAGCATACTATTTTTAGGAGTCCACAATTCCTTATGCAATGCATTCATATCATCAACTGACACAGTTTCCAGAATTGGCAAATAAACTGATGCCTCATCTTTTGGTAACATAGCAGGAATATCTGATAAAAACTCATTCTCAAAAACTTTAGTCCAGTCCATATTAGAACGACTGTCACCATATTGAAGTGAATAGTCATATTTATTCTTTAATCCCGCTTTTGCCTTTTCCAATTCAGAAGGCAAAAAACCATTCCGGGCAATACGTTCCTGTTCCTCAATGACAACCTCTAAAGCTTCTTTAATGTTACCGTTTACAACAGATGCATTAGGAGAAAAGACCCAATCAGGTTTCATAAAATTAAACAATGTAGCTCCCATATAGCTTACAGCAGAGCTATTCTTCTCCTGAGCATCAAAAAGTCTTTCACTCATCATCATGTTTATAAGACTATACATGATTGAGCGTTTAACACCTTCCGGCGAATACAAATCTGGATTTTTAACGCGATGATATATCGAAAGAAAAGAGAATTGCTGATCTTTATCACTTGATATTACATATTTTCGTTCATTCTGATCAGGTATTACTTCTGTGTGTTTCTCTCTGTAAATCTTATTGGCTGGCTTTTCGCTGAACTTTTCTTTAAGTGAACTCAGTGCTTTTTCCGCATCAATATTTCCAACAATAGTAATCGCTGCCAAATCCGGGCGATACCATTCTTTCCGAAATCTCACGATTTCATTTTTATCTGCTGATTTTATTATATCTATATCGCCGATTGATCTGCGATATGCCCATTTCGTATCATTATAAAAGGTCGGATACCAATGTGTTCTGCTTCGTTCCGAGACATCCTGAAATTCGAGCCATTCTTTAGCTATAATGTCGCTCTGTTTTTTAATATTTTCTTCTGAATCAAATTCTTCATAAAGCCAGTCTTTAAATAAGATCAATGCAGTATCACATAAGGTTGATCTTGAATCCGGCAACATCAACGAATAAACTGTTTCTGTTTGCGTCGTCAAAGCATTAATGAAAAACTTCTTTTTATCCAAATTTTGAATAAATGCACCATCCAACAATCCTTCTTTAAAATGAGAAGTACCATCAAAGGATAAATGTTCATTAAAATGAGCAAGTCCTGATTGCGAGTCATCTTCATCTATGGATCCGGCTTTTAATATCAAAGAATAAAAAACCTGTCCTGTTTCATCATTATTGTTTCTGATATAATAAGTCAACCCATTTTCCAGCGTTCCTTTCAAGACACACGAGTCACTCTTAACTACCTCTGTATTATTTGCATTAATCGCTGTAATAGAAGAAAAACAAAATGTTGATAATATACATTTCCTAATAAGTCCATCTCTCAAAAAATCAAATACAAGCCCTTTAAACTTATGCATATTTATGTAATAATTATATTTTATACTTATTCTGCGTGACAAATATATAATATTTTAATACGTAAACAATTTGACTAGCTCATATTTATTCTTTATTTATATTTAGAAACAATACATGAAGTAATAAATAATCATATTTACCCCCAATAAAATGCAATTAAATAACTATTACCTCACTATTTAATTACATATATCATTCAATGATCATAATCATGCAAATACATATTGCAAATATAGCATAATACTAATATACAATTTTAACTATATAAATTTATACTATCGTGATAAAACAAAAAAAAGAAGGATCACAAGTTATTTGTGATCCTTCTTTTTACACCTGCTATGTACCTTAAATTATTGACAATAATTCGTTTGGCGAATTAATTGTAAAATTCGGTGAAAACTGATTTAACTCCGACATCGGACGAAATCCCCAGGATACGGCTACAGACGAAACATTCGCATTTATTGCTGTTTGCATATCTACACCTGAGTCTCCTACAAATAGAACTGACTCTTTTTCTACATTTATTTCTTCCAGAATATCTTCTACAATCACCGGATCCGGCTTTGGAGCAACCCCATCCCGCTGACCTAAAACTTTTACAAAATCAAAATCTCCAAAATATTTTTCAACCAGCTCTTCTGTTGCTGTCTGATATTTATTGGATGCTACAGCCATCGAAACACCCGCTTTTGTCAATTGTGCCATCAGATCTTTTACCCCATCATATGGCCGTGTCAGCTCTGTACTATGCTTATCGTAATAAGAGATAAAATCCTTCAAGACTGTCTTCACAGTAGATTCATCTCTTTTATTTTCAGGCAAAGCCCTTTCCACTAATTTTCTGATACCATTACCGACAAAAAAATTATATGCACTTATCGGATGTTCAGGAAATCCATGCTTAGTCAACGCATAATTAGTACTAACTGCCAAATCTTCGATCGTATTCAGAAGCGTACCATCTAAATCAAATATCACTAACTTTATCATCGCTATTCAACGTTTTATTGTCTGCAAAAGTAGGGTCCTTAATTTGGATTTAAAAGAAAAGGACAAAATAAAACAGGATAATCTACCCTAACGAATGAGATTATCCTGCCATATATCAATCTTTTAATTTATCATCTAACAATCTGTAAACCTTTTTGTGCATTTTCTTGAACCATTCGGTATAAGAATCTGGATTTGCATCCAACTCTTTCACCAATTGATCATAGGGTAAATATTTCCAGTCTTTTACCTCTTCCTCATTTATCTCAGGGTACTCATCGCTGATTCCAATAAACACATGATCGAGTTCATGTTCACACAAAGCATTATCCAGCTCTGCTTTATAGATAAAATTAAAAAGATACTGAAGATCAATCTCCAAACCCATTTCCTCTTTTAGTCTTCTTTTTGCACAAACTACGTTTTCTTCTCCTAATTTGGGATGTGTACAACTTGTATTGGACCATAAACCACCCGAGTGGTATTTCCCATCTGCTCTTTTTTGAAGAAGCCACTCATTTTTAGAATTTAGAATAAACACAGAAACCGCTCTGTGAAGTCGTGCCTTTTGATGAGCCTGCATTTTATCCATTTCCCCGACAATATGATCTTGCTCATCTACCAACACAACCTTATTAATTTTAATTGCCATTGTTACGAATTAGAATTAAGATTAAACATATACTATTTTTTGTGTAACGAATTTTAATATTTAGAAGTTCATATACAATATGTTAAAAATTTAATCCGTCCCCTCATCTACTAAATACGCTATCGACTCATAAGGAAAAGACATATGCTCTTCCATATTAATCTCACAAGTTCGGGCTAATGAATAATAACCATCGTACTGCGTGCCGCATATTTCATCCCGTTCATCACGCAAAGCAGACTCCGCGAGCTCAGGATAAACAAATCCCCGATCGCCCGAAGCCCCACAACAACCCCAATTCCGAGGTATAACAACTTCTTCTGCACAAGCCTCGGCAATTGATTTCATTACAGGCGTATACCCCATAATATCACAAGCACAAGTCGGGTGAAGCAATACCTTTTGCTTTCTCCTGCCTATAACCATCTTAGGCAATAAGTACTCATTGATCCAAACCGTAAGATCCAATATTTTCAATGATTTAAAACGACTCAGATTCAACTTCGAAAGTATCGTTATATTATCTTCTTTTACCAACTCCTTAAGCATGGTATGTGTACAAAAGGTTGTATCACAAACAATAGGTAACCGACCTTCATCCGACCATTGCCAGAAATACTCTATCAGACGATTGGCTACCTGAGCTTGCCCGATTCGGTCTCCCTTGTGCTCCCATATCTGCGAACAACACAATCCTTTCACCTCTGCCGGTAAGTATAACTTAAAAGAAGCCTTAGCAGCCAGCCTGCAAACGACAGTCATTAAGTCATCCTTTCCATGAGTTGAGTTTCCAAAAATACGCGTCACACACGAAGGGAAATACACAAAATCCGGAGCCTCCGGAGTACACTCTTTCACGATAGGCGGCTTTGGGAAATACCTGCTCCAGTGAGGTACTGAAGGAAATACTTTATGCATCAATGCCAAACCTTTTATCAGTGGTTGCGGAGAAATATTCTTATCAAACGACACCGCCAGCTTCAGGGAACCTTTTATCAGACTCTCTACAGCTCCGAAATGATTGGAGCTAAGATGCAACAGCGAACGCATCACTCCTCCCTGAGTCTGCTCACGAATTGCATCTGTCAATTCAGCTGTATTTATACCCATCGGACAAACGGTCTGGCACATTCCGTCGGCAGCGCAAGTCTCCTCACCGGCATATTTATACTCATGCTGTATTTTATCGATATGTGCAAATCTGTATCTGTTTTTACTATACTTAAGTACACGCTGCGTCTGTATTCGCTGACGAGGAGTTAAGGTCACATTTCTCGAAGGACAGACATGTTCACAAAAACCACATTCAATACATGTATCAGCCTTCCCTCCATCAAAAACAGTCATTTCTTTAATATCTTCCAAATGCACCTGAGGATCTGGATTTATCAACACCCCCGGGTTTAAGCGATTCTGTGGATCAGCGGCAGCCTTTATCTCTTTCATCATTTGGTAAATATCCTCTCCCCACTCCTTCTCCACGAAAGGAGCAACAGCCCTTCCTGTACCATGCTCTCCCTTCAATGATCCATCCAATGAAATAACCAGATCGACCAAATCATCCATAAAACCGGCAAAAGCTTTTTTCCGATCACTATTTCTCATATCAGAAGTCAACAAAGGATGAATATCACCGTCACGCGCATGTCCGAATATAGATCCCGCATAATTATATTTTGAAAACAACCCGCTGACTCCCTCTACCAAACGATCCAAACGATCAACCGGAGCAGCTACATCTTCCAGAATAACCGCATCTCCCAAAGCACGGGCACCAGCCACACAAGGAAAGATCCCATCCCGTATATTCCACAGTTTTTCCCTTTCAGCAATTGTTTTTGTAAACTCATCCATCTGATTCAGCCCGGACAAGCCTTTTGTACGCAGCAATACCTGATTAATTTTCTCATTCAGCTCTTCCGGATCTTTCGTACCATAGTCTATCAGCAGCGCTGTCGAATTCTTTGGCAAAGTGGATAATACAGGAAGTGATTTAGGCTGTCCGACCATACTTTGCAAAGAGGCATAATCCATCATCTCAATGGCAAGCGCTCCCGTTTCTTCCAGATACGGAACAGCAGCAGCGGCACGGGTCACATCCGAAAAATAAAGCATCGAACTAGAATAGTAAGGCAACAGCTCAACGGTTTCTTGTTCAGCCGAAGCAATAAAAGCCAGCGTTCCTTCCGAACCGATAAGCAAATGAATAAAAATATCCATCGGATTATCAAAATCAACAAACGAATTCATACCGTAACCCGTTACGTTCTTGATTTGATATTTTCGTTCAATCTTTTGTTTTATGGCAGGATCGGACATAATTCTATTCCGGATACGCATCAATGTATCACATAATCCCGCTTCGTCTGTTTCAAATCGTTTTCTGTCCGCTAAAACCGAAGAATCATATTTATTCCCATTAGCCAACACAAACGTCAACGAGCGCAACATCCTGTAAGAATTAAACTCAATACCGGCCTGCATACCACTACTGTTATTAGCCAGCACACCCCCCATCATAGCCGCACGACTTGATGCAGGATCAGGACCTAATTTTGTATGATATAAACTCAGTATCTGATTTAATTGCCTGCAAGTCAATCCCGGCTCAAACCAAATCTGCTTCCCTTGATTTCTCACCTCATAAGATTTCCAGGCCGTTCGTAATTCACAAATAATGCCATCTCCTACAGTTTGTCCCGCCAG
>JBOFKE010000214.1:0-7405 GCA_051657185.1 Bacteroidales bacterium
TTGGTTGCCCGTTTCGGTGATGTACCCTGGATTGATAAAGTTCTGACTGAAGCAGACACAGATTATATTTATTCGAAACGTATGCCTCGTAAACAGGTTACGGATATTTTATTGGATAACTTGCTGTTTGCCGAGAAGAATATTGTTGACGATTCGAAGCAAATGCTTACAAAGGCGGCTGTACAGGCTTTGATCTCGCGCTTCTCTTTGTTTGAAGGATCATGGAGAAAATACCATAATCTGGGTGATGCCGATAAGTTCTTTGAAGAATGTGTGCGTTCTTCGGAAGCTTTAATGGTTAAATATCCGACTTTGAACAATAATTATGGAGAAGAGCTGACTTCTAAACTGGAGAATATGCCGGGCGTTATTTTCTTTAAAGAATACAGACAAGATGTTTTGACACATATGATGAGTCATATCGAGAGAACATCAAGCCATAATATTGAGATGCCCCAGCATATAGTGAATATGTATTTGTGTGAAGACGGGAAACCTGCTTCGACAAGTAATGCTTATGAATGGGGGAAAACAGATAAAACCATTTATTCGGAATTCCGAAACAGAGACAGACGTCTTTTGCATACAGTAACACCTCCTTACGAGCTGAAAGATAAGAATCAGACGAAATGGGAGTATCATTCAAATCCGGTATTCAGAGAATATCTGGATATAATGGGTGTGACGAAAGTAAACGGAACTCCGGGTCCGGGTGAGAACAAACACAAAGTATTGCCTTTGATGAACTGGGGTGGATCGATTCTGAATAAAGTTCCGAACATTACAACGAATCAGTCGTATGCTTACTGTTCATCACGCGGTGGATATTATGTTTACAAACATTACCAGGTTTGGGATAACTCGGTTGAAAATCGTAATACGGCAGATGCTCCTATTTTCAAAATGAATGAAGTATTGCTGAATTACGCAGAAGCAAAATATGAATTGAATCAATTCGATCAGTCAGTGGCAGATCAGTCAATCAATAAATTGAGAAAACGTGCCATGATTGCCGAAATGAATGTTGCAGCAATTAATGGTGCTTTTGATCCGGATCGTGATGCGTCGGTTGATCCGGTGCTTTGGGAAATCCGCAGAGAACGTATTGTTGAACTTATGGGTGAAGGCTTTGGATTCTATGACATTCGCAGATGGAAAAAAGCAGACTGGTTTGTTAACAAGCAACAATATGGTATGTGGGCGAAACGATCAGAGATCGGCGCTAACGGAAAACTATTGAATACGGAAACAAAATTGCCGGACGCTCTTTTAGAAGAAGGTTATATTTATTTGTTTGATGATCCGGTTCGTAATGGAAAAGGATGGTTGGATAAATATTATTTATATCAGGTTCCGACAAATGAAATAGCATTAAATCCAAACTTGAAACCTAATAATCCGGGTTGGGAATAAGAAGTTTGAACAGATAGGAAAAATTCCTTTGTACATTGTGCATAAGCGCAATGTATGAAGGAATTTTTCTTTTTTGCACGATTTTGAACATCAAAACACTCAATTTTGAACATGATTACGTGCTGTTCAGCGCTAGTTTTGCAATCGTTAAAAGGTTGTCTTAAATACTCAAATTCAAATATAAAATGAAACTGATCCAACTATTATTCTTTATTCTGTTAAGTACACATTTATCGGCTTCCGACTATATCTTATTAAATAGTAAGTGGCAATTTCGCCAGGGAGACTCTCTTGTGTATAGTGAGAAAAAGTATGATGCAAAGGATTGGCGAATTTTAGATTTGCCTCATGACTGGAGTATCGAAGGAGAGTATCATCCGACCAAACATGTCTCGGACTGGCAAAGTGGATTTCTCCCTGCCGGAACAGGGTGGTACAGAAAAACGTTGCAATGGGATAAATCTTACGTTGGCAAGAAACTTATTCTGCACCTGGATGGAGTTTATCCGCTTTCAGAAATCTGGATTAACGGTTCTCGGGTCGGTGAAAATAAAAATGGCTATATAGGGCAAAGTTATGATATCACAAATTTCTTAACGAGAGGGGCAAATGTGATCGCTGTCAGAGTCGATCACAGTAAGCCTCTGTCAGGAAGATGGTATTCCGGATCGGGAATATACCGTAATGTCTGGTTACAGGTTTCCGATCCGGTACACATCTCACGTGACGGAGTCTGGTTCCGAACGTCTGAAGTAAGTGCTGAAAAAGCAAATTACAGTGTTCAGGTAGATTTATTAACGGACGGAAATGGCGTATATACGCTGGAAACGGAACTTATTAACAAGTATGGTGAAATTGTTGATAACTCGCAAAAGTCTTGTTCGATCAGAGATTCCATACACATAATACAATCGCAGATCAAACATCCGCAGCTTTGGTCTCCGGATTCTCCCGATACTTACAGATTGCGTGTTCGGGTTCTGAAGGATGGAAAAGAAACAGACGTACACGAACAGCGCATCGGATTCCGGTCGATCGTTTTTTCGACCAGCGAAGGCTTTCTGCTGAACGGGCAACCTTTGAAATTGAAAGGTGTTTGCGACCATCATACTGCCGGTGCTGTCGGTGCAGCTGTTTCGGATGATATTTTGCACTATCGGCTGAAACTGTTGAAAGAGATGGGCTGCAATGCTATACGTACTGCACACAATCCTTTTTCGCGCGAGTTTTATGCAATGTGTGATACAATGGGGATCATGGTGATGAATGAAGGTCTTGACGGATGGGATACACCGAAGGCAAGAGATGATTACGGGAATTATTTCAAGGAGAACTGGCGTAAGGACCTGACTCGTTTCATTAAACGCGATCGAAATCATCCGTCGGTTATTATATGGAGTATCGGAAATGAAGTGTACAATCCGTCGAAAGAGGTACAATCACAGTTAGTCGGGTTGTTTCATGAGCTGGATCCGGACAGACCCGTGACTCAGGGTGGAGCTGATCCGACACGGGGAATGAAGGCCGATTACGCATCCGGGTTTCTGGCATTGGATATTGTAGGTTTTAATGGAAACGGAGAAGAAGTAGGAGAGTTCGAACGGTTTCATGAAAAATTTCCGGAAGTCTGTGCTATTGCAACGGAAGTTCCGCATACGTATCAGACACGAGGAGTCTACCGGACTAAAACGCAATGGCGCAGAAGAGACTTTCCTGCTCCCTGGGAAAAAGGAGCGATTAACTGGGAAGAGTTTAAACATCGGGTGTTCCCTATCGAAGATTTATCTGCGGAAGAATGTTTTCCGGAGGAGTCTGTAAATGCGTATTACCAATCCTCTTATGATAATGCATCGGTACGAATCAGTATCCGGAAATCGTGGGAGCGAACGAATTCTTTTCCCTGGCTGATGGGGGAGTTTCGTTGGGGAAGCTTCGATTATCTGGGTGAAGCCGAGTGGCCGCAACGATGTGGTAACTTCGGAATTATCGATGTGGCAGGTATTCCTAAAGACGCCTACTATTTATATAAGAGTTTATGGAACCCTGAGCCAATGGTGCATATCTTACCTCATTGGACACATCAGGGAAAGGAAGGGATGCCGATACCTATGGTTGTTTATACCAACTGTGATTCCGTCAATCTGTCGTTGAACGGACAATCGTTAGAGACACAGAAATATGTAGATGAGCAACTTGTTTGGCAAGTGCCTTATGAAAGCGGAACAATCCACGTAAAAGGCTTCAGAAATGGTGAGGTTGTTGCTCGGCAAACGCTGTCAACGGCTCAGGAAGCATATACAGTGAAGACGGATGTTACGCGCGGGAATGCAAATTCGCAGCAGCCCGAAGTTATCCGGATTGATTTGAGTATTGTGGATAAACAAGGAAATCTTTGTCCGTATGCATCGCAGGATCTTCAGTTCGAATTATCGGATAACCTGAAACTTGAGGGGGTGGATAACGGTGATCCGATCGATATGATTGCATATAAACAACCGGAATGTAAAGCATTCAGAGGAAGATGTGTCGTTTTGGTTCGTAAAAATAAAAAAGGAAAAGCTATCTTGCAGATCCGGGGTGAGAATTTAAAAGCAACTCAGTTAACAATCAGATAAATAACCTGTAAATAATAATGAAAATGAAAAAATTATTTGTCGCTCTAGCTTGTCTGGCATTGACCTGGACAGCGAAAGCACAACATCAGCCTGAGTTTTCCACGGCTGGATTCTACAAAGTTTCCGATACGGGTCGGAATGTGAAGGACATGAACACAGCCTGGCGTTTCTACAAAGGAAAGAATGATCAGGCTAGCCAGATGAATTTTGATGATTCGGCATGGGGAATCGTTTCTTTGCCGCATGGATTGGAGTACAGCTCTACTGAAGCCAGCGGGTGTACCAACTACCAGGGGGAGGCTTGGTACCGTAAACACTTTACACCTTCTCAGACAAGTAAAAGACAGGTTCTTTACTTTGAAGGAATCATGGGTAAAAGCAAGATCTTTGTGAACGGGAAACTGGTGAAAGAACATTTCGGAGGATTCCTTCCTGTGATTGCAGATGTTACGGATTATTTTCTTCCCGGCAAAGATAATGTAATTGCCGTATGGGCTGATAACAGCGATGATCCGTCGTATCCTCCGGGTAAAGCACAGAATGTCCTGGATTTTTCTTATTTCGGAGGTATATACCGGGATTGTTGGTTGGTTCAGACCAATGATGTATTTATCACGGATCCGAATCAGGAGAACGAAGTTGCCGGCGGAGGACTTGTTGTTGCCTTTGATCAGGTTTCGGATAAACAGGCCGACATTCTTTTGAAACTTCAGTTGCGCAATCAATCGAAAAAGAATTTTGCAGGGAGCGTTAACTATCAACTGATCGATGCTGACGGAAAAGTAGTTGCGAGCGCCGAAAATAAAGTTTCGGTGTCTAAAGGGAAAACAGCTACGACCAAGAATACAATGAAAGTGATTTCTCCTGAATTATGGGAGCCGGATGCACCTAACTTATATGGATTGGTCGTGACGGTAAAAGATAAAAGCGGAAAGATCGTTGACGGATACAAAAAGCGAATAGGGATAAGAAGTATTGAGTTTAAGGGAGCGGATGGATTGTGGATTAATGGGAAGCCGTATGAAGTACCGTTGATCGGAGCGAATCGCCATCAGGATTTTGCAGTAATTGGCAATGCGCTGCCTAACTCATTGCACTGGCGCGATGCGAAGAAATTGCGTGATGCAGGTATGCGTATTATTCGTAATGCTCATTATCCGCAAGATCCGGCTTTTATGGATGCGTGTGATGAACTTGGATTATTTGTGATTGTAAATACACCGGGATGGCAGTTCTGGAATCCTGAACCGTTGTTTGCCGAAAGAGTGTATGGAAATATTCGTGATATGGTACGCAGAGATCGTAATCGACCATCCGTTTTCTTATGGGAACCGATCTTGAACGAAACCTGGTATCCGGAGGATTTTGCGAAGCGTGTGAAAGAAATCGTTACGGAGGAGTTTCCGTATAAAAACAGCTATTCGGCTTGTGACCACGAAGCACGCGGAAGCAAGTTTTATGATATTCAGTTTACACATCCGATGAATTCGGATAAGGAATGGTCGCTGAAAGAAAAAGATCCTACTAAAACGTATTTTACCCGTGAGTGGGGAGATAATGTAGATGACTGGAGTGCACATAACTCACCGAGCCGTGTTTTCCGAGGCTGGGGAGAAGAGCCGATGCTAGTGCAGACCAGACATTATGCAAATCCTCCTTACCTGTATACGTCCTATGATGCGTTGTATCAAACAGGCAGACAGCATTTCGGCGGAACCTTATGGCACTCTTTTGACCATCAGCGTGGCTATCATCCCGATCCGTTTTACGGAGGTGTGATGGATGTTTTCCGTCAACCGAAATACTCCTATTATATGTTTATGGCTCAGCGGCCGAAGGAGAAGCTTGATTTGATCGCAGAGAGCGGACCGATGGTCTATATTGCGCATGAAATGACTCCGTTCTCAAGTCCGGATGTTACTGTTTTCTCCAATTGTGATGAGGTGAGACTGACTGTTGCACATACCGGTAAAACATTTACGTATAAGAAAGATACGACACGCGTCGGTATGCCTTCGCCTGTCATTACATTTAAAGATGTTTTTGACTTCATGGATGATAAGAATGCTACGCGTTTAGGTAACTCTAAAGAAGTCTTTATGCTCGCAGAGGGACTAATCGATGGTAAGGTGGTCGCAACTTACCGTCGCGAACCGGGACGCAGACCATCCAGGGTTGTTCTGTGGCTCGACAATGAAGATGTATCGCTTCGGGCAGATGGTTCGGATATGGTGACTGTCGTTGCGGGAATCGCGGATCACAAGGGGAATATAAAAAGATTGAATAATAGCTTCATTAAATTCCATGTGGAAGGAGAGGGCAGGCTTGTCGGTGATGCGGAACATTTTAATAATCCGCGACCTGTTGTATGGGGAACGGCTCCGATCCTTGTTCGTTCGACCAATAAAGCAGGGAAGATAAAAGTAACTGCAGAGGTTATGTTCGAAGGACAGCAGATGCCTGCCGGCGGTGAGCTGATATTTGAATCGGTACCGGCTGAGCATGAGCAAATTTTTGATGCAGCTGAATTGGAAAAGATGGGTGCGCAGATTACTGAGCAGCCTCAACAGAGAGTGATTCAGAAAGATGATTTGCAAAAGCAAGTAGAGCAGCTCCAAAGAGAGTTGAATAACTACAAATTGAAAGAAGTAGAGAAACAGCAGACTGAGTTTGGTGAGAAAAACTAATCAGAGCTGATAATGAAACAGGACTGAATTCTTATTACAGAGAATCAGTCCTGTTTTTTATTTTTAGGGATGCTGAAACGCATCAAAAGAGCTTGTGAAATTTTTACGGTGTATTTAATTTTCAAACGGCTGTAAATAAATTATTTAAAAGGAGGAATAATATTTTTCACGCTTGTAATAAAGTGTTAAACGTAGATCGCACAAAAATGCGGTGTACAGCGCACTTTTGTGCGACCTACTTCGCAATTTTGCGCGGTGTACATCGCGCAAATTAATTTGTGCCGGAAAAGAATTGTTTTCACCGTGATATAATTTATTTTCACTCGATAAAAAATTATTGGAAGGGGATCTTTTGCGTATGTGACTTGTGTCGTTTCTGCACATTCATTCTATAATAAAAAAAGAGGAAAGCTTCGTAAGTGAAACTTTCCTCTTTTTCTAATTCAGACTTTTAGCTGTTATATAGTTCTTCAAAGGATTTGCGTACATCTCCATAATTTTATGGGTGAGATAAGCAATATCTTTGTCCGGAATATCAATTTTTTCAATTTGCTTTTCCACATATGCGTAGAAGTCATCTTTTTGCTGATCCGTATAATGAATATCCAAATTGCTGTTTCCGTTGATGTAATCCAGCGCAACGTAGTTGTGCGGGAAAATATGATAGTTGGCATGAATAGCCTGATCAAT